>DAOMBL010000289.1:0-5145 GCA_035427325.1 Casimicrobiaceae bacterium | reverse complement strand
CAGTCCCACCCAGCCGACATACAGCTGCTCGCGCCACGGGAAGCGGAACGGCAGCAGGCACAGGAACACCGCGGCCGGTCGCGCGACGAGCATCAGGAAGGCCGAGATCGCGAGCGCCGCCGGAGCCACCGACACGAGCTGCGACGGGGTGAGCAGGAGCCCGAGGATCACGAACATCACGATCTGGCTGAGCCAGGCGAGCCCGTCGTGGACGCGCAGCATGTTCTGGGCCGACCTGAGCTTCGAGTTGCCGAGGACGAGCCCGGTCAGGTAGATCGCCAGGTAGCCGCTTCCGCCCAGTTGCGCGGCGAGCGCGAAGATCACCAGAGCACCCGCCGCGGCGAGCAGGGGATACAGGCCCGTGATCAGCGTGAGGCGGTTGATGAGCCAGACGAGCAGGCGGCCGCCGCCGAGCCCGAACACGGCGCCGATGCCGAACTGCTTCGTGAACGACCACAGGACCGCGGGGTCGAGGCTCGAGCCCCCGGCGACGAGCACCTCCAGCAGGGTGACCGTGAGGAAGATGGCCATCGGATCGTTGCTCGCCGACTCGATCTCGAGTGTCGAGGCGACCCGGTCCTTCAGTGCGGCGCCCTGGGTGCGCAACAGCGCGAACACCGCCGCCGCATCCGTCGAGCCGACGATCGAGCCGATCAGCATGCCCTCGAGCCAGCCGATGCCGAGCATCCACGCGGCGAACAGGCCCAGGAGCCCCGCGGTGATCACCACGCCCGCGGTGGCGAGGCCGACCGACGGCAGCAACGCGACCCGGAAGGTGTCCCCGCGGGTGCGCAGGCCGCCGTCGAAGATGATCACCGCGAGCGCGAGCGTGCCGACGACATAGGCGACGTTGAAATCGTCGAAGTGAATGCCGCCCGGACCGTCCTCCCCGGCGAGCATGCCGAGCGCGAGGAAGACCAGCAGCAGCGGGACGCCGAGCCGCGACGAGATGTCGCTCGCGACGATGCTGACGAACAAGAGCAGCGCTCCGACCAGGATGGCGAGGTTCCAGTACTCCATCGCCGGAACTTAGCAGACGCGGCATGGAGCGGCGACCCGGGCATCGCGGGCCGCGATGGCCGTCGATGGTCCGGGGGGCGAACGCCGAACGGGCTCGCCGGGGCAAGGCGTCGACGGGACGAACGCGGCGGACGACCATCGCGAGTTGCAGCCGGCGGGCCGGCTGCGGCTGCGCGCCCGGTCCCGGGAAGGGCGTGGCGGGAAATCCGGAGTGTCGCTACCATGGACCTCCGTCGGTTCCCGGGGAGGGCGGGGCATGGGAATGACCGTGGCGGGTTGCGGCGCGAGGGCGCACGACGGATCGAAGCCTCGCCCTTTCGTGCTCCGCGCACGCGCGCACGCGCATCGTGCGTCGATGCCTGCGGTTCGCCCAGCCGTCCTCGGCATGGGGACGCGCATTCCGCCCCGCATGGGACGCTCGGGCTTGTCGCGCCGAGGTGCGGGCGGGAGGATCGACCCGGACCCTTGGCCCGAAGGCCGCGGCGGCGCTCCCCAGACCACCGGCGCCCCGTGACGGGTGCGCGACGACCGTCCATCGCGGCCCATGCGCATCCTGCTCATCGCGCACCAGCTCGACTACTCCGGGGCCCCGATCGCCCTGGTGGAGCTGGCGGGCGCCCTGATCGAACTCGGGCACGGGGTCCACCTGGTCGCGTTGAACTCGGGACCCGTCAGCCGCGAATTCTCGGCGCTCGGCGTGGAGCCGTACCGGTCCGCGCGCCACGCGATCGATCTCGTCATCGCGAACACGGTCCTGACGGTGCCCGAGGCGCTGGAACTCGCGCCGTCGCCCGAATCGGTGCTGGCGTGGATCCACGAGACGGCGTACTTCTTCCGGATCCTGGGCGTCAGCGCGCGGGACTTCTCGCTCGAGCGTCTGCGCTACGCAGCCTTTCCCGCGCGATTCCAGCTCGACGAGTTCGCGCCATGGATGCCGGGAGCGATGCGGATGCAGCTCAGGAACTGCGTCCGGATGCCGTCGGACGGCCTCGCTGCTCCGGTGCACGACCACTACGTCTGCAGCGGCCCGTGGGAGGCGAGGAAGAACCAGGTCCGGCTGCTCGAACTGGTCCGGGAACTCCCCGTCGAGCCGCCGATCTGCTTCGTCGGCGCCGACCTGCCCGCGGGCATGGTGCCCGGCATGCACCGGTTCCCCGGCACACTCCCTTCGCACGAGGCGAAGCGCGTGATCGCCCGGTCGAAGGGACTCATCAGTCCGTCACGGGCCGAGGCGCAACCCCTTGCCGTCATCGAGGCGATGATCGCGGCGCGGCCGGTCCTGCTGAGCGACATCGCCGCGCATCGTGAACTCAAGCAGGCCGTGCCCGACGTCATCCTGTTCGATCCGGACCGGAGCGAATCGTTCGTACGGGGCTTTCGGGCGCTCGAAGCTCAGGCGGCCGATGACGCGGTACGATTCCGGCTTCGAAAGGACGCGATGCGGCACTTCGGCCCGGAGAGTTTCTTCGACAACATCAGGCAGGTGCTGCGGCGCCTCGAGAGCGGGCCGCCTGCGCGCCATTGAATCCGCACCCGCCCGACCGCAGCCCGCGTCGCCGGGGCCGGGCGATGTCGCCGAAGGGCCCGCGCGGGTACACAATACGGCCTGGCGCCCGGCACGCGCCAACGCGCGCGCCCCCGGAGCCGAAACCCGACGAAACCGCGACAGTGGACTCCGCACGATGAAGATCCTGCACACCATGCTGCGCGTCGGCGACCTGCAGCGCTCCGTCGACTTCTACACGCGCGTGATGGGCATGAACCTGCTGCGCACGACCGAGCGGCCCGAACAGAAGTATTCGCTCGCGTTCGTGGCCTACGGCGCGGGCAACGCCGACGGGCAGGCCGAACTCGAACTCACCTACAACCACGGCGTCGACCGCTACGAGCCCGGGACCGCGTACGGCCACATCGCGATCGCGGTCGACGACGTGGCGGACACCTGCGCGCGCATCCGCGCGGCGGGTGGGGCCGTCACTCGCGAGCCGGGCCCGGTGAAGGGCGGGAGCACGGTCATCGCCTTCGTCGAGGATCCGGACCGCTACAAGATCGAATTGATCCAGCGGCCGGCCGGCTGACGGTCGCATCGGCCAGAGGAACCGCCGGCGCATGAGGACGCAGGTCGCGATCATCGGCGGCGGTCCCTCGGGACTCCTCCTGTCGCAGCTGCTTCATCTGCGCGGCATCGACACGATCCTCGTCGAGAAGCACACGCGCGAATACGTGCTCGGGCGCGTCCGCGCGGGCGTGCTCGAGCACGGGTTCGCCGCGCTGATGCGCGAGGCGCGGGCGGGCGAGCGCATGGACCGCGAGGGGCAGATCCACGAAGGCATCTTCATCGCGCACGACGGTGTTCGCGATCGCATCGACTTCCCGTCGCTCACCGGCGGCAAGACCGTGCTCGTGTACGGCCAGACCGAGCTCACCCGCGACCTCTACGAGGCGCGCGACCGGCTGGGCGGCGCGGTGATCCACGAGGCGGAGGACGTCGCTCCGCACGGTGTCGAGACCGATCGTCCGTACCTCACCTGGCGGAAGGGCGGGAAGGAGGAGCGCGCGGACTGCGACTACATCATCGGCTGCGACGGCTTCCACGGGGTGAGTCGGCAATCGATCCCGAGGGAGACGCTCCGCGAATTCGAGCGCGTCTACCCGTTCGGGTGGCTCGGCGTCCTCTCCCACACGCCGCCGGTTTCGCCCGAACTCATCTACGCGACCCACGAACGCGGCTTCGCGCTCTGTTCGCTGCGCTCACCCACGCTGTCGCGCTACTACATCCAGGTGCCGCTCTCCGATGCGCCGGGCGACTGGAGCGACGAAGCGTTCTTCGACGAGCTCAAGCGCCGGCTGCCCGATGACGTCGCCGCGTCGATGGTCACCGGGGCCTCGATCGAGAAGAGCATCGCGCCGCTGCGCTCCTACGTGGCCGAGCCGATGCGGCACGGACGGCTGTTCCTCGCGGGAGACGCGGCGCACATCGTCCCGCCGACCGGGGCGCGCGGCCTCAACACGGCCGCCTCGGACATCCACTACCTCTACCACGCTCTCGTCGAGCACTACCTCGATCGGGACGATCGCGGCCTCGACGCCTATTCGGACAAGGCGCTCGCGCGCGTGTGGAAGGGGCAGCGCTTCTCCTGGTGGATGACGATGCTGCTGCACCGCTTCCCGGACGCGAGCCCCTACGACCGGCGGATGCAGGCGACCGATCTCGCCTACCTGTTCTCGTCGCAGCGGGCGCAGGCCGCGCTCGCCGAGAACTACGTCGGCCTGCCGTTCTGACACCCCGCCTGCGGGGGGAGCGCCGGCGGCCGCCGACCGGTCAGGACGACGCCTGGAGGGCGAGGATCGCGTCGGCCATGTCGCGGCTCACCCGCGCCGCGGCGCGGCTGTGTGCGGCGGCGAGCGCGTCGTAGCCCTTGCCGTCGACGGCCTCGCGCGCCGTCGTACGTCCGGTCTGGCTCTTGCCGTCCTTCGAACGGCGAACCGTCCAGACCGCGTCGATCGTCGCGGACGCGCCCGGCACGGACTCGAAGGTCCGGATCTCGGCGACGACGCGGTAGTCCGGCTCGATCGCGAGCGGCTGCGGGAAACGGATGACGCGCGGGGTGCCGAGGAGCGCCGACAGGTTGTCGGCGATCGCGCGCGTGAGATCGTCCTTGAGCGGCGACGCCCAGCGGTTGAAATCGTCGATCCGCACCTCGTTGCGCCCGCGGCTCACGACGAACTCGGGCCGGTCGACGACCGCGGGGATCGTGATCGGTCCGACCGCGACGACGAGCGTCGAGGTCCGTGGCGCGACCGGTTCGGCGTTCGACGACAACGTGTAGAAATGCGACGGCGGCGAGGTGCCGCACCCGGCGGCGATGAGGCACGCCGCGCACGCCGCGATCGCGAGTCTCGTTCGTGGGCGCATCACTTGCTCCCGTTCGTGGATTCCGCGGCCTTGCCGCGGATCGGGGACTCGGGGTGGCGCTCGAGGTACTCCAGGAACACGCGCAGGCTGCGCGCCGCGCGCGTGAACTCGACCAGCGCGTCGCGCAGTTCCTGCTGCGCCGGAGCATCGGGTCCGACGAGCGTCGCGTTCGCGTTCTTGATCGTGCGGTCGACGCTCTCGATCGTCCG
>DAOMBL010000288.1:136-5150 GCA_035427325.1 Casimicrobiaceae bacterium | reverse complement strand
CACCACTGCGCCCCGGAAACTCTGCAGCGGCGGGCGCGCGTAATCGGTCGGCAGCGCAAGTGTCGGCACGCCGGCGAGGCGGGCGCGCGCGGCGTCGAGCGCCGGCCCGAGGGTCGCCGCGCCGAGCCGCGCGTGCTGCCAGGCCGCGTAATCGAGGTAGTCGATCGGAAGCCTCGCCCAGCGCGGCGCGCCTCCGGCGCGCGCGGCCGCATGGGCCTGCGACAACTCGCGCTCGAGGATCGGCGCGGACAGTCCGTCGCTCATGATGTGGTGCCACACGCGCAGCAGCGCATGCCGGTCGGGACCGAGCCGGAACAGCGCGAAGCGGACCGGCGCCGCGGCGGCGAGGTCGAAGGGCCGGGTGACGCGCTCGTGCACCGCGGCGTCGAGCGCCGCGTCCGCGCCGCCGTCGGCCCCCGAGAGATCGACGATCTCGAGCGTGGCCGCAGCCGACGGGTCGACCACCTGGTGCGGCGCGCCGCCGACCATCACGTAGCGCGTGCGCAGCATGGCCTGGCGCTCGACGACGGCCGCGAACGCCGCGCGCAACGCGTCGACGTCGAGCCTGCCGTCGAGGTGCCACAGCCGCGTCTCGTGATAGGCGTCGCCCGCCGGATCGAGCCGCTGCAGGAACCACGCACGCGCCTGCGTGTGCGCGAGCGGTACCGGCCCGTGCGACCCGCGCGGCCGGATCGCGTCGCGTGCCGCCGGATTCTCTCCCTTCTCGCGCGCAGCTTCGATCCGGCGCGCCATGCCCGCGACGGTTCCCGCATCCTCGAACAGCGACTCGACGGGCAGCGCCACGCCGAACACCGTCCGCACCTGGTCGAGAAGCGCCGCACCGCGCAGCGAATCGCCGCCCAGCATGAAGAAGTTCGCGTCGCGCGCAACGGATCCGGTGCGCAGCGCGGCCGACCAGAGCCCGCCCAGGGCGATCTCGAGAGGTGAGGACGTGGCGCCGGCGGAGGGCTTGGAATCGGGCGCGCTCCGCTCGTCCGATTCCACGAGGGCCGCGAGCGACGAGCGCACCACCTTGCCGACGCGATTGCGCGGCAACGCGTCGACGAACCACAGGCGTTTGGGCGTGGCGCGCGCGCCGAGCGTGGCCCGCGCGCGGTCGAGCAACACCTCGGCATCGGGCGTCGCGCCCTTCGCGAGCACGACCGCCGCGACCACTTCCTCGCCGAGGCCCGGATGCGGCACCCCGAACGCCGCGGCGTCCGCGATGCCGGGAATCGCGCGGAGCACCTCGTCGATCGCCGTGGGGGAGATCTTCTCCCCGCCCCGGTTGATGATGTCCTTGATCCGGTCGACGATGCACAGTTCGCCTCCCGGGTCGAGGCGCGCGCGATCGCCGGTCCGGAATGCGCCGTCGACCCAGGCCGCGGCGGTCGCCTCCGGATCGTCGAGGTAGCCGTCGCAGACCTGCGGCCCCCGCACGACGACTTCGCCGACGGCGCCCGGCGGCACGTCGCGACCCGCGTCGTCGACCAGGCGCACCACCGCGTCGATGGGACGCCCCGATCCCGCCGCCAGGCGCGGCGCCGCGGTGAGGTCCTGCGAGGAAATGATGCCCGCCTCGGAGACGCCGTAGTGCTGCAGCACCGGCGCACCGAGTGCACGCTCCAGTTGCTCGCGCTCGCCGGCGCTGAACGCGCCCGCGCCGACGATTGCGAACCGCAGGCGTCGCGGCTGCGCCCTGGGGCCTTCCGGCAGGCGTCCCAGCAACTCGCGCGCGACGGTGTAGGTCAGCGGCAGGTAGCCGGGCGCGTCGTCCTCCACGCGCGAGCGCAGCGCCGCGATGTCGGATTCCGGCAGCACCTGCACGCTCCCGCCGTTCCCGACGCACAGCAGGACGCCCGAGCGCGTGCCGAAAGCGTGGTGCAACGGAACCGCGTGCCAGGAGACGTCCGCGGGCGTCATCCGCAGCCGCTCGCCCATGCCGGTCACCTGCGCCATCAGCGACCGGTGCAGGAACGGAACGAGTTTCGGCTTCCCGGTGGTTCCCGACGTCGTGGTCACGAGGGCAGTGTCCGGCGGTGCGAACGGCGGCTGGCGCCGGGCGGGAACGGCCGCGATCGGCTCGAGCGTCACTGCCCCGGCCACGCCCGGCTCGTCGTCGAGCCTCCGCAGCAGGATCGTCGGCATGCGCTTTGCGGCATGGGCCAGCGCATGCGACGCATCGTCATGCACGATGACCGCGCGGGCACGGGTGCGCACGAGCAGGTCGGCGTACTCGTCCTCGGTCAGCGTATCGGCGAGGAGGAGGAAGCTCGACGCGGCCGGCAGGGCCGCGACGAGCGTCATGTCGCGCGCGCGCTCGCCCGCGGCAGCGACGACGACGTCGCCGCGCCGCACGTCCCACGATGCGAACTGCCCACGCAACCGTTCGATGCGGCGCGCGAGCCCCGACCATGTCATCGGAGCGCGACCGTCCTGGCGCAGGAACGGCGCGTCCGGCTGTCGTTCCGCGATCGCGAGGAGCCTCGCCGTCAGGTCGGGCGTCCCGCTCATCCGTTGGCGCTGCCGTCGGGTTTCGCCGGTTCGACCGTTCGCGGCGCGTGCTCGGACGATTCCGAGGCCGCGGGCCCGCCGTCACACAGGGTCGAGCACACCGGCCCACCCTCGACGGCGGGGAGCGCGCCCCGATGGATGTGCCCGGGCAGTGAGGTGGAGACGTCGTCGTTCATCGCGAGCCGGCTCGGTCGCCGGGAGGTCCGGAGGGGCGCCGAGGGAGTCAGCGCGACGGCATTGTAGTACCGCCGTGGGAGCGCACCTCCGCGCTCGCTTCAGAGGGTCGTTCTGCCGGGCGCTCCATCGTCGTGGGAGCGGTGGATGGCTCCCGGGCGCGAGCCGGAAACGTCGCCGGGTTCACGCCATTCCGCGAGCACCTGGATCGAGTGGCGCAGGAGCTTGCCCGAGCGGGTCTTCGGCAGCAGCGTCACGAAGTGCGCCTGGCCGGGGCGCGCAATCGCGCCGAGTTCCCGGTCGACCGTGTCCATCACTTCCTTGCGCATGGCGGCCGCGGCCTCGGGGTTCGCCGCGCGGGAACCTTGAGCACCGCGAGCGCGACCGGAATCTGGCCGTTCACCGGGTCCGCGACGCCGACGACCGCGACCTCGGCGACGCCGCTGTGCGCCTGCACCGCCTCCTCGATCTCGCGCGTGCCGAGGCGGCGACCCGCGACGTTGATCACGTCGTCGGTGCGGCCGAGCGTTCGGCATCAGGCGCGGGCGGCTTCATGCCCGTCGCCTGCGTGCCGTTGTTAGATCTCACAGGTCCCTCTTGAGCTGATCGAGTTCACGGTCAAGCCCCAATAGTTGGAAGCGCTCGCGGAACACAAGCCGGAAGACATCGAGCGCGCAAACGCCAACTTGTGCGGTGGTCTTGAAGCATGCTCCAAACGCTGGCTCCTCGCCACGGGTGAGGTAGCGAACCTCAAAGCGAATATCGCCTGCGGCGCGCTCCATATGGAGAACTTGCATTAGGGCCTGTTCGTTCGGATGTGCACCGTAGTCGATCGTTCGGTCGTATAGCGCTTTCGCCACCTCCGCAACTTGCGCATTCGTCAGCGTTAGTCGTTCAAGAATGGTTCCGATTCTAAAGTCTTGCTTTACCGCGCGCATCGAGACTTCATTGTCGTGACGACGTAGCCAGATTTCGCGTAGTTCGGGGCGCGTTGCAATGTGAAAACCATACAACGCGCTTTCAAGACAACCTCTTTGCACCATGTACGATTCCGGAATCTGACCGCTTACGGTCAGCCGGGATGCAGCCAGATACGCCGAATGTGCGCGTAGTACGAACAACGCGGCAAACCACTCGCACGTGTGGTTCAGATTTTCGATGAATCGTCGGTAGAACGCGTCGATCCCCGTGATCTTCGAGAATGCCCCCCGGAGCTTGACAAAGCTTCCGAATCCGTTGCGCTGCGCGATCTCGAGAAAGTTTGAAACCTCATCAGCGCCCCAGTTTGGCGGAGGCGCAAGAGGTTCTAGGCGTTCCATGTGAGATCTAACGCTCGCGTTGAGCGGCGGCTGACGAGCATAGCGAGGAGGGCACCGCAAGCAAGCGAAGCGCGCTTGCCGATGTCCGCTCGAACGCGGGGTTAGGCCTCATCGCGCTGCTCCTTCTCTTCTCTCCCTCGAATCTTGCGAAGGATCTCCTCTTGTTCCACATCGGTCGGGAGGTAGTTCGCGACGCTCTTTCCGGAGACAAAGTCGTCGGCGCATGCGACGAAGGTTGAGGAGAGGCCGAGCTTGGTCAAGTACTGGAGGAAGGATTGCTTCTGCATGAGGCTTGTACAACCCTCGAAGTACCAACCCGCGAGGAGCGGGTAGGGTTCTTTCATCCAAGAGGAGTTCTTCGAGATGTACGACTCGCCGTCGTCTCGACGGGTGTACCGCGCCAGCGTGTTGAAAACATGATCCTCGGTTCCCGCGCCGACCTTCCGCAGCACGTAAGCTATGCGAGAGATCTGGGTGTTGCGCTCGGGTTTCCCATCGAGAAGACCTTGATGTTTGTCCGGGGGCGCCGAGCGCTCCCAGCGCAGCATTAGTGCGAGATACAGGAGTTCCACCGGGTCCTTCAGGTGCATGTGATCTCCCGTGGGGCCTAACGCGAAGTATTCCGCGCCCAGCCCCTCACCCCCCGCCCAACGCCGCCCGGATCTGCTCGAGCGCCCCCGGATCCTCGATCGTCGTGAGATCGCCGGGATCGCGCCCTTCCGCGAGCGCCTGGATCGAGCGGCGCAGCAGCTTGCCCGAGCGGGTCTTCGGCAGCAGCGTCACGAAGTGCACCTGGCCGGGGCGCGCGATCGCGCCGAGTTCGCGATCGACCGTGTCCATCACTTCCTTGCGCATGGCGGCCGCGGCTTCGGGGGTCGCCGCACGCGCGGGATCCTTGAGCACGGCGAAGGCGACCGGGATCTGGCCCTTCACCGGGTCCGCGACGCCGACCACCGCGACCTCGGCGACGCCGCTGTGCGCCTGCACCGCCTCCTCGATCTCGCGCG
>DAOMBL010000287.1:0-5150 GCA_035427325.1 Casimicrobiaceae bacterium | reverse complement strand
CCCGCGAACCAGGCCTTGAACGCGCATCCGGATATCACCTACGCCCTGGTCGAGACCGGACGCGCGCACGTCGTCGTCGCGGCCGAACTCGTCGACGCGTGCCTCGCGCGCTGGAAGCTCGCCGGGCGCGCGGTCGCGACCGCGAAGGGGAGCGCGCTCGAGCGCATCGCCTTCCGCCATCCGTTCTACGACCGCGCCTCGCCGGTGTACCTCGGCGACTACGTGACCCTCGAACAGGGCACCGGCATCGTCCACAGTTCGCCCGCCTACGGCATGGACGACTTCCTGTCCTGCCGGCGCTACGGCATGACCGACGAGGGAATCGAGAATCCGGTGCAGGGTGACGGCCGCTATGCCGCGACGCTGCCGTTCTTCGGCGGGCTCTCGATCTGGGACGCGAACCCGAGGATCGTCGACAAGCTGCGCGAGGTCGGGGCGCTGCTGCACGCCGAGAAGTTCACGCACAGCTACATGCACTGCTGGCGGCACAAGACGCCGATCATCTACCGTGCGACGACCCAGTGGTTCGCCGGCATGGACGAGGTGCCCGGCTACCGCGGGACGAGGCCGGAGCGGACGCTGCGCGACCTGGCGCTCGAGGGCATCGAGCGCACGCGCTTCTATCCCGCCTGGGGCAAGGCGCGCCTGCACGGCATGATCGCGCACCGCCCCGACTGGACGCTCTCGCGCCAGCGCCAATGGGGCGTGCCGCTGCCGTTCTTCGTCGACCGCGATACCGACGAACTGCATCCGGACACGCCGGCGCTGCTGGAGGTCGCGGCGAAGATGGTCGCCGAGCGCGGCATCGCCGCGTGGTTCGAGGCGACCTGCGAGTCCTTCGGCGTCGACGGGAAGCGCTACCGCAAGCTCACCGACACGCTCGACGTGTGGTTCGACTCCGGCTCGACGCACCAGACCGTGATGGGCGGACCCGCAGGCGGCGCGAAGGCCCATGCCTCGCATCCCGACGACACCGGATTCCCCGCCGACCTCTACCTCGAGGGCTCGGACCAGCACCGCGGCTGGTTCCACTCGTCGCTCCTGGTCTCGTGCATGCTGAACGGGACGCCGCCCTACCAGGCGCTGCTGACCCACGGCTTCGCGGTCGACGGCGAGGGCAAGAAGATGTCGAAGTCGAAGGGGAACGTCGTCGCGCCGCAGAAGGTCTCGGACACGCTGGGCGCGGACATCCTGCGCCTGTGGGTGGCCTCGACCGACTACTCGGGCGACCTCAACATCTCCGACGAGATCCTGAAGCGCAACGTCGAGAGCTACCGCCGCATCCGCAACACGCTGCGCTTCCTCGTCGCGAACACCTCGGACTTCGCCGCCGCGGACGCGCTGCCGCCCGCCGGGCTCGTCGAGATCGACCGCTTCGCGCTCGCGCGCCTCGCCTCGCTGATCGACGACGTCGCCGCCGACTACGACCGCTACGAGTTCCACCTGGTCGTCCAGAAGATCACGACCTACTGCTCGGAGGACCTGGGCGGCTTCTACCTCGACGTGCTGAAGGACCGCCTGTACACGACGCCGGCCGCGGGGCCGGCGCGCCGCTCCGCGCAGACCGCGCTCGCCTCGATCCGCGACGCGCTGCTCGCGCTGCTCGCGCCGGTGCTCTCGTTCACCTGCGAGGAGGCCTGGCGGGTCGTGCACCCTGCGGACCCGACGGTGTTCGTGCGCCTCTGGCGCGAGTTGCGCCCGGAAGTCGCCGGAGGCGGCGAACTCCTCGCCAAGTGGGACACGATCCTCGCGGTGCGCGCCGCGGTGCTGAAGGAGATCGAAGCGGTCCGTCAATCGGGCCGCATCGGCAGCTCGCTGCAGGCGGAGGTGACGATCTCGGCGCCCGCGCCGGCGCACGCGGCGCTGGCTTCGCTCGGCGACGACCTGCGCTTCGTCACGATCACGTCCGCGGCGCGGGTGGAGGAGGGCGACGCGCTCGCGATCGCGGTGAATCCCTCGGGCGGCGAGAAGTGCGAGCGGTGCTGGCACTACCGCGCCGACGTCGGCGAGGATCCCGGGCGGCCGTCGCTCTGCGGCCGCTGCGTCGCGAACCTCGCGGGCGCCGGGGAGCCGCGGAGGCACGCGTGAGCGAACCGGCTTCGGCGGCGAACGCCCGGCGCTGGATCGCGCTCGCCGCGGCGATCGTGGTCGTCGACCAGGTCACCAAGGCGGCGATCCAATCGACGCTCGAGCCCGGCGAGGCCATCGCGGTCCTGCCGATCCTGTCGATCGTGCTCGTGTTCAACACCGGCGCGGCCTTCAGTTTCCTCGCGGGAGGCGACGGCTGGCAGCGGTGGCTCTTCTCGGGCATCGCGATCGCCGCCGCCGTGTTCATCCTGTGGCTGATCCGGCAGGGTGGCGGTCGCGTCTACCTCGCCGGCCTCGCGCTGATCCTCGGGGGCGCGATCGGCAATCTGGTCGACCGCCTGCTCCTCGGGCACGTCGTCGACTTCATCCTCGTCCACTGGCGCGACTGGTCCTATCCGGCCTTCAACGTCGCCGACAGCGCGATCACGATCGGCGCGATCCTGCTCGTCGTCGACAGCTTCCGCCACCGGCGCGCCGACGCGCCTGCCGCGCCGTGACCGTGCCCGCGGCCGAATCGATCGACGTCGTCCTCGCGAATCCGCGCGGGTTCTGCGCGGGCGTCGACCGCGCGATCGCGATCGTCGAGCAGGCGATCGCGCAGCACGGAGCGCCGATCTACGTGCGCCACGAGGTCGTGCACAACCGTGCCGTCGTCGAGGACCTGAAGGCGAAGGGCGCGGTGTTCGTCGACGAACTCGACGCGGTGCCGCGCGGCGCGACCGTCGTGTTCTCGGCGCACGGCGTGTCGAAGGCCGTCCGGGCCGACGCGGACGCGCGCGGGCTCACGGTGTTCGACGCGACCTGTCCGCTCGTGACCAAGGTCCATGTCGAGGTCGCGAAGATGCACGAACAAGGCCGCGAGATCGTGATGATCGGACACCGCGGCCACCCCGAGGTCGAGGGCACGATGGGCCAGCTCGACGGTGGCGTGCATCTCGTCGAATCGGTCGACGACGTCGGGCGGCTCCATGTGGCGGACCCGCAGCGGCTCGCCTATGTGACGCAGACGACACTGTCGGTCGACGACGCCGCGGCGATCGTGGAGGCGCTGAAGCGCCGCTTTCCGGCGATCACCGGTCCAAGGAAAGACGACATCTGCTACGCGACGCAGAACCGGCAGGACGCGGTGAAGACGATGACTCGGGCCGTGGACCTGGTCATCGTCGTGGGCAGTCCGAACAGCTCGAACTCGAACCGGCTGCGCGAGGTCGCGGCCAACCGCGGCGTGCCCTCGTACATGATCGGCGACGCGTCGGAACTCGATCCGGCGTGGGTCGCCGGTCGCCGCCGGGTGGGCGTCACCGCCGGTGCATCGGCGCCCGAGGTGCTGGTGCGCGGTGTGATCGAGCGGTTGCGCGAACTCGGAGCGCGCTCGGTCACCGAACTCGGGGGCGCCGTCGAACGCGTGGTGTTCGCGCTGCCTCCGGGACTGCGCGGAAGCCACGCCTCCCGGATGCCGGAAGTCGGCGGGGAGGGCGATGCAAGCGGGAAGCAACGTTAGGTCGCGCGCGAGGACGCATACGCCCGGACGAAGCGGTTTCGCGACACGCGCCCTATCCGTCGTCGTCGCCGGCAGGTCGACGGGCGGCCGCGCGGGCCGAGAGTTCGGCCCGGAACCACGCCAGCAGTGCCGCGAACGTCGCGACCGAGACGATGCACGCCGCGGCCGCGACCAGCGCGTGTCGGCCGGACTCGGAGAGCGCGCGGACGAGCGCTTCGGCGACGTAGAACGGCAGGAGCAGCGCGAGCACCTGGCGTGATTTGCGCCGCCCGTACGCGACGCCCGGGACGAGCAGGACCAGCGGCAGCGCCTTCAGGGCGAGCCACGCCGATCCCGGCCGCAGGGGGGCGAGGACGGTCTCCCACAGGAACGTCAGCGCGGCGAGACCGACGAGCCCGGCGACGCAAGCACGCGCGTAGACCCGCATGCGGTCAGCCGACCGGCACGAACTCGTAGATCTCGTAGTCCGGGCCCAATTCGACGAGCTTGGTCAGCACCGCCAACCCGGAATCGGTGCCGCGCTTGAGCGTGATCGCGCGCTCGACCTGGAAGGCGCCCGCGGGACAGAGGACCTGTGCAGGCGACCCGTCGGGGTCGCCTGCATCCGCCGGGAGCACGATCACCGGCACCGGGCTCGCGTTCGGCGCGTCCTCCGGGGTGGCAGCGGCCGCTTCGGCATGATCGGCGAGGAGTTCGCAGCCGAACTCGAGCGCCGTGCCCTTGAGCGTGTTTCGGAACCAGCGGACCGCCGCGAGTTGCAGCGAGAGGCGACCCTCGACGCGCAGCGAAACGATCTCGCCGATGCGCAGCGACGCCGGCGTGGCGTCGGTCTGCCGCAGCGCGTAACCCGCGGGCGTGTGGTTGATGACCTGGCAGTGCGTCATCGGCGGCAGGCTGCCGGCCGCGGGAGGAGCGATTCCCGCAGGCCGGCCGCGGCTGTACTGCCAGGCTCCCGAGAACCCGACGCACATCACCACGCGCGCCCGGGAGGGCAGCCGGTTGAACTGGCGGGCGGGCGGGATCGCCCACTGGCGCAGGAGCCGCTGCAGCAGCGCGAGGTAGGCCTGGCGCGACGCCTCGTCTCGTCCCACGCCCTCGGGGAGCGCGCCTCCCCCTTCGATCGCATGCACTTCCTCCTGGAGCTGGAAGGCGAGGTCGAAGGTGAGCAGGTAGAGGCGCGAACCTTCCATGGTTCCGCCCTTGTTCGCGGAGAACGGGGGAAAGTCGTGGCCCGAGGGCACGATCGCGACCGACTTCGCGAGCCTGTGGACCGGTGCGACGTCGGTGAGCTTCGCCCAGTGCGAATGCGACTGCAGGTAGGCGAGCACCGTGCCGAACTGGCCGGGATGGAACCCGTACGGGTTCGCGAGCGCGAGCAGCAGGGCCTGCACGTAGATGCGCTCGGGTGTCGCGCCGGTAGCATCGCCCGGGATCGACGCGAGGTGCAGGCCGCGATCGCGGGCGTATCCGTAGACCGCGTGCGCGTCGATCCAGGTATGGGCGGGCACCGGCGAATACGACTGGTACGACGCCGCGAGCACGCGCGCGAAGCACTGCCGGC
>DAOMBL010000286.1:0-5158 GCA_035427325.1 Casimicrobiaceae bacterium | reverse complement strand
CGACGGCGAGCGCCGCGACGATCGCGACGCGGGCGAGAAGTGACGATGCGGAACGGATCATCGCTGCAGGGGCGGGCGCCATTGCGTGCGGCAGGTCAGGGGCCGGCGAGCGCCCCCCACAGCTTGAGCCGCGGCTGGTGCGGCTCCTCGGTGCGCAGCAGGATGTCGTAGTAGGCGCGCACGCGATCGACGAACGCGACCGGCATGCCGCCGCGCGCGTAGCCGAGCCTGGCCTTCTCGTAGAATTCGGGCAGCGCGAGCAGCGGCAGGGTCTTGCGGACGTCCCGCCAGCGGTCCGGGTCGAGGCCGTTGCGCTGTGCCTGGATGCGCGCATCCTCGAGGTGGCCCATGCCGATATTGAACGCCGCGAGCGCGAACCAGGTTCGGTCGGGTTCGGGAAGGCGCGCGGGCAGCTGCGCCTTAAGGTCGCGGAGGTAGCGGGCCGCTGCCATCACGCTTTCGCGCGGGTCCAGCCGGTCGGCGACGCCGAGCGCCTTCGCGGTGCCCTCGGTGAGCTGCATGAATCCCCGGACGCCGGTCTCGCTCGTGGCGCCCGGGTCCCATCGGGACTCCTGGTAGGCGACCGCCGCGAGCAGGCGCCATTCGACGCCGTAGTCGTCCTGCGCCGCCATGAACAGCGGTTTCCACTCGGGCAGCGCGCTCTCGACGCGTTCGGCGAAGATGCCCGCGTCGATGCGACCGACTTCGCCGCGCGGCGCGAAGTAGCGCTCCGTCAGTCGTGCGAGCGTGCCGTCGCGGTGCACGCGTGCGAGGAAGGCGTCGAGGTCCCGTGCGAGTTCGGCATGCCGTCCGCCGACCGCCCAGGCGAGTTCGCGCTTCGTGCCGAGCGGGAACGCGACCTCGACGTCGAGATAGATGTTGCGCCCGATCGCGGCGTCGTACGAACTCACGACGGCGCAGGGCACGCCACCCTCGTCGACCAGCGCCAGCAGAGCGTCCGCGGACGCCAGGTCCCTGGGCTGCCAGCGACCCTCCGGATGCGCCCGGCGCACCTGCGCGAACGCGGACTCGATGCCCGAGGCGGCGACGTACGCGACGTCCGTTCCGGCGAGGTCGCCCCAGTTGCGCGGGCGAAAGCCGTCGCGGGAGCAGAGCAGCACCGCCTCCGCCGTCTCGTAGCCGGTCGTCCACAGGAGCGGGGCGCGCTTCGCGCCGGCGTCGCCCGGAGACTTGCCGGAGGGCGGGCGGTACAGGCCGCCGACCCCGACGTGCGCCTCGCCTGCGGCGACGCGCTCGAGAAGAGCGCTCGCGTCGGGGACGGCGACGATGGTGAGCGGAAGCTGCCGCTCGCGGGCGAAGCGCTCGATCAGGTCGTGGTCGAGTCCCTGCGGCTTGCCGTCGGGTCCGGGAAACCAGCTTCCCGGACCCGGACGCACGGCCACGACCAGTGTCTTCGTGTCGTCGGGCGGCGGGAGTTCGGAGACGTCGCAGGCGGCAACGAGCGCCGCGACGGCGAACGCCGCCGCCCGGGCGGCGAGATGCGCCGGTACGTGCAACGCTCGCGGGGGCGCGGGATGTCGCATCGGGGCGTGGGGCTGGGCGCGATCCGAGTATATCGACCCGGCGCTGGGCGCGCGGTGCGGACGCCCGGAACGGCTATAATCGGGTCGTCGCCTGTTGCGTTGTCGGACGAGTTCGGACGGCGGCATCCACGGCGGGTCGCCCCGCATTGCATGGTCGTGAACCTGGTCAGGTCCGGAAGGAAGCAGCCATAGCGATTCTCTGCAAGTGCCGGGGGAACGGCTCGCCACCCCATCGAAGCGGGCCTGGGCAGGTCACCGCCCGGGTCCGGTGAACGTTCTCCGGAGATCGCCGCCTGCGCGGGCGATTCTCCGGAGACAACGACGGAACAGTCCAGGCGAGGCTGGAGCGCCGAGCGCCGCGACCTCCACGGTCCCCGATGAGCTACCAGGTCCTCGCGCGCAAGTGGCGGCCCGGCACCTTCGCCGAGCTGACCGGGCAAGGGCACGTGGTCACCGCGCTCTCGAACGCGCTCGCGCGCGGAGCGCTGCATCACGCCTACCTCTTGACCGGCACGCGCGGCGTCGGCAAGACGACGATCGCACGGATCCTCGCGAAGAGCCTCAACTGCCAGACGAACGGCGTGTCGGCGACGCCCTGCGGCGCCTGCGCGGCCTGCACCGACATCGACGCGGGCCGGTTCGTCGACCTGCTCGAGATCGACGCCGCGTCGAACACCGGCGTCGACAACATGCGCGAGATCCTCGACAACGCGCGCTACGCCCCGACGGTCGGCCGCTACAAGGTCTACCTGATCGACGAAGTGCACATGCTGTCGAAGAGCGCCTTCAACTCGATGCTGAAGACGCTCGAGGAGCCGCCGGAGCACGTGAAGTTCGTGCTCGCGACGACCGACCCGCAGAAGGTGCCGGTCACGGTGCTCTCGCGCTGCCTGCAGTTCGCGCTGAAGCCGCTCTCGCCCGAGGAGATCGCCGCGCGCGTCGTCCACATCCTGGACGCCGAGGCCGTCGCGTACGACCAGGCGGCCGTGGCGCTCCTCGCGCGTGCCGCGGCGGGCAGCCTGCGCGACGCCCTGTCGTTGCTCGACCAGGCGATCGCCTACGGCGGCGGCGAGGTGCGTGCGGACTCCGTGCGCACGATGCTGGGCGTCGTCGACCGCGACTTCGCGTTCCGGATCGGGGACGCGCTCGCCGCGAACGACGGCCGCGCGCTCCTCGCCGAGGCCGACGCGCTCGTCGGGCGCGGCCTCTCCGCCTCGGATGCGCTCGCCGAACTCGCGCACCTGTTCCACCGCATCGCGGTGGCGCAAGTCGTTCCCGACGCCGCGGGTGGCGAGGACGCGGATCGCGTCGCCGCGCTGGCGTCGCGTTTCGCCCCCCAGGCCGTGCAGCTCGGCTGGCAGATCGTCGCTCAGGGGCGCGCCGACCTCGCGATCGCCCCCGACGACGCCACCGGGCTCTCGATGACGTTGCTGCGGCTCCTCGCCTTCGAGCCCGTGGGCGTTGCACCCGCTGCGTCCGCACCCGCGCGGGAACCGCAGGGCAGCGATGCCGTGCGCGAGCGGGCTCCCCCGGCGCGATCGCCCGCGCCCGCGCCAGCGGGCGGCGGCACGTCCGCAGCGTCGACGCCGCCGCGAAGGGCGCTGCCGACCTCGCCGGAAGCGTGGCCGGCGTTCGTGCAGTCGCTCGCTCTCACCGGCATGGCGCGCGAACTGGCCGCGCAGTCGGAGTTGCGCAAGCTCGACGGACACGTGCTGACGCTCGCGCTCCCGACCGCGCACCAGCACCTCGCGGGCAAGAACTACGCGGATCGCCTGCGCAACGTACTGGAGCAGGTGTCCGGCGTGAAGCTGCTGCTGGCCTTCGAGGTCGGCCAGGCCGCCGAAGGCTCGCTCGCGACGAAGGAGTCGCGCGAGCGGGAGGCCGCGCGCGCGAGTACCGAGGCGGCATTTCGCGACGAGCCCTTCGTGCGCGACGTGGTGAGCCGCTTCGGAGCGACCGTCCGTCCCGAAACGATCAAGGCGCTGCCCGACGTGGGACGCGCCGCGTCCGAGGATCCGAAACGATGATGAAGAACCAGCTCGCCGGGCTCATGAAGCAGGCGCAGGCGATGCAGGACAACCTGAAGCGCGCGCAGGAGGAACTGGCGCGCACCGAGGTCGAAGGGCAGTCCGGTGGCGGGCTCGTCAAGGTGACGATGACCTGCCGGCACGACGTGAAGCGCGTCGCGATCGATCCCTCGCTCGTCGGCGAGGACCGGGACATGCTGGAGGATCTCGTGGCGGCCGCGGTGAACGACGCCGTGCGCCGCGTCGAGTCGGTGACGCAGGAGAAGATGTCCGGCGTCGCGGGCGGCATGCCGCTGCCGCCCGGCTTCAAGCTGCCGTTCTGAGCGCGCGCGTGGCCGGGCGCGCGCCGGATGCTCGCACGCCGGCGGCCGAGCCGCTCGGCAGCCTGGACGCGCTCGTGAAGGCGCTGCGCGCCTTGCCGGGCGTGGGACCCCGCGCGGCGCAGCGCATGGCGCTGCACCTGCTGCAATACGACCGCGACGGAGCGCGGGCGCTCTCCACCGCGCTGGCGGCCGCCGTCGAGGCGGTCCACCACTGTGAGCGCTGCAACACGTTCACCGAAGGGTCGGTCTGCGCGCTCTGTCGCTCGCCGCGCCGGGACGCGACGCAGTTGTGCGTGGTGGAGACGCCCTCCGACCTCCTGATGGTCGAGCAGACGCAGGCGTTCGCCGGCATGTACTACGTGCTGATGGGGCGGCTCTCGCCGCTCGCCGGCATCGGTTCCAGGGAGATCCGGCTCGACCGCCTGCTCAAGCGGGCCCTGGACGGCGCCGTTCGCCAGGTGATCCTCGCCACCAATCTCACGCACGAGGGCGAGGCCACCGCGCACTTGCAGACGGGGGAGCAGAAGCTGCTGAACCTGGAAACCAGACCCGGCGATCGTAAGGCCATGGACGCGGTCTTCGGCGCCATGCATTCGCTGAAGGGTGTCTGCGGTTTCCTGGGCCTGGCTTCGGCGCAGGAGTTGGCGCACGAGTCCGAAAGCGTGATCGACCGCGCGCGCAGGCGGGAAGAGGGTCTGCGCCGCGAAGAATGCGACGGGTTTCTGCGGGTGGTCGACGTTTTCTCTGCGATCGTCAACCTGGTGATGCTGCATGCCAAGGAGCCCGGCGGCCCGCTGCCGAAGGCGCCGGAGGCCTATTACGCGGTCCGGGAAGAGCTGCTCTCGCTGGCGGCGCATGCCGGCGAGCGGATTGCTGCGCCGAAGGCGGCGTCTGCTGCGCCGGCCGGCGGCACGAAGATCATGGAGGCGTCCGCACCGGTCTCACGCACGGCGTCTGCCACGGTGTCAAAGATGGGCAGGGAAGCGAGGCTGCCGTCGGGGCGCTTGATTTCCTTGCCGTCGGGGTCCTTGTCGAACTTCTGGCCGCCCTTGCCGGGGGTGACCCCGCCGACAAAGTTGGTGCCGTACTCGATGCAGCGCGCGGTGTGAAACGCGCCGTGACGCCCGGTGATGCCCTGACAGATAACCCGCGTGGTCTTGTTGACAAAGATGGCCATTGGGATGCCAGGGGGTTGGTGTTGCACTTACGAACGAATGCACTGCGCCCATTGAGCAACCGGAAGAAAGAAGAAAGGCCGCGCCCG
>DAOMBL010000285.1:0-5160 GCA_035427325.1 Casimicrobiaceae bacterium | reverse complement strand
CGTTCTTCGGGAATCGCTTCCGGAGCCGATCGGCGAATGTGCGCCCCTGCCGACAGGCCTCGGCCTCGCTCTTCCGGGCGAAGACGGTACGGATGAGCGCGGCCACCATCTTGCGTCGGCCCTTGTAGACGTGGGCGACGGCGTTCCTCATGAAGTGGATACGACAGCGCCGCCAGGTCGTCTCGAGCAGCTCGGCCACCGCGGCTTCCAGGCCGTCGTGGTCGTCGGAGAGGACCAGCTTCACGTCCCGCGAGCCGCGGCGGGCGACCGAACGCGGGGGGCAGCGGGTCGTCCGTGCTCGCAGGACGCGCGAGGGTTTTCCGCACGAGTTCGCAGCGGAGCGCCAACGCGATCGACCCGCTCGCTGCCAATGGCCATCCCGGTGCGTGCGTGAGGCGCGTCGCCGGCCTTCCCCGTCAGCTCAGCATGTTCGTGTCGCCGCACACGGACAACGCCTGCCCGGAGACGTGACGACCGCGCGGGCTCGCGACGAACACGACGTAGTCGGCGAGTTCCTCCGGCGCGACGTACTCCTTGAGCGACGTGTACGAGAACGCGATCTGCTCCATCGCGTCGAACGCGATCCCGCGCGCCTGCGCCTTGGCGGCGAGGACGCGCGCCTGCCGCTCGCCCGCGACGATGCCCGGCAGCAGCGCGTTGACGCGGATGCCGTCGGCGCCGAGTTCCATCGCGAGCGAGCGCGTGAATCCGACCACGCCCCACTTCGCCGCGGCGTAGGGAGTGCGCAGCGGAAAGCCCAGGCGGCCCGCGAGCGAGGAAACGTTCATGATGCTCGCGTTGCGCGACCGCCGCAGCAGCGGCACCGCGAGGCGCGCGCAGTTGAACTGGCCGGTCAGGTCGACCGCGATGCAGCGATCCCAGACTTCCGCCGCGATCTCCTCGACCCTGCCCGTCGGTCCCGCGATGCCGGCGTTGTTGACCAGGCAGTCCAGGCCGCCGAGGTTGCCCGTCGCCTCGTCGAACATGCGGGCGACGTCGCTGCGTGACGCCACGTCGCACGCACTGCGGCCGAGCCGGGGATCGCTCGAGGCGAGGTTCGCGAGCGCTTGCATGTCGACGTCGCCGACGTGCACCCGTGCGCCCTCGCGCGCGAATGCCCGGGCGATCTCGAGGCCGATGCCCGCCGCGCCCGCGGTCACCAGCACGCGCAGCCCTTCAATGCCCAGGTCCATGGCCGTTTCCTCGTGACTTGCCGTCGTGGTCACCCGGCGGCAGGATGCCGCGGGCCTCGATGCGCTTCGCCGCGCCGACGATGTCGCGCGCGAGCGCCTTGCGCGCGCCGCGCGCGTCGCCGCAGGCGATGGCCTCGACGAGCTGCGCGTGGCAGCGCTCCCACTTCGCCATGCGCAGCTTCGCGAGGTCGCCGCGCAGGTCGAAGTTGAGCACCGGGCCGATGCGCAGCCAGAGGCCCTCGATGATGGGCAGCAACTCGGCGATTCCCGCGGCGCGGTAGACGGTGAAGTGCAGCGCCTGATTGTGGGCGATCGCCCGGGCGGCGTCGGGGCGCGCCTTCGCGCGCTCGCGCCGGAACGCCGCGTCGTGGCGCCGGATCGCCGCGAGGTCCGCACCGGTGCGCCGGAGCGCCGCCTCGCCAGCGGCATAGCCTTCGACGACGAGCCGGATCGCGGTCAGCTCGCGGAACTGGGCGAGCGTGAGCAGCGGGACCCGCACGGCGCGGTTGGGCATGACGACGAGCGCGCGGTCGGCGACGAGCCGCGACACGGCCTCGCGGACCGGCTGCACCGAGACGTCGAGCATGCCGGCGACCGTGCGCAGCGAGACCTTCTGGCCGGGTTCCAGCATGCCGGCCATCAGCAGCTCGCGCAGGCGAGCGTGCACCCGCAGCGCGGCGGTGGTCGCTGCGGCAGGCTCGCCGGCCGCGCCGGATGCGTGCATGCGCCGTGTCCCTTCCCGACTGTTGCACCGCGTCATTGACATTCGGCGGAGCGCGCCTTACCGTAAACTGTGATCACGGTTGAGGTCAAGGGGCGTGCGGGGCCGCCTCCGCGCGCCGCGTTCGAGGGAACGGGACAAGGGAGGAGGGACGCAAGATGAGCGAAGGCAAAGGAATCTCCCGCCGCACCGTCGTCAAGGGTGCGGCCGCGGGAGCCGCAGTGGGGCTGGCGGGTTTTCCCTTCATCGGCCGCGCGCAGGCCGATGCGATCCGCATCGGGCACCTGACGCCGCGCACCGGGTTCCTCGGGCCGCTGGGCGAGTACGCGGTGCAGGCCGCCGACCTCGCGGTCGCCGAGATCAACGCCGCGGGCGGCGTCAACGGCCGCAAGATCGAGTTGCTGAAGGAGGACTCGGTCAATCCGCAGACCGCGTCGACCAAGGCCGAGCGCATGGTCGAGCGCGACAAGGTCGCGTGCATCGTCGGCGAGATCTCGTCGGCCGCCGGACTCACCATCAGCCAGGTCGCCGAGCGCACGAAGACGCTGTTCATCAACACCGGCTGCAATTCCGACGAACTGCGCGGCAAGGGCTGCAAGCGGTACATGTTCCACATCGAGAGCCAGAACTCGATGTACGTGAAGACCTGCGGGCGCGCGCTGCTTGCGCAGGGCCTCGTCAAGGGCAAGAGGTGGTATTCGCTCACCGCCGACTACGCGTTCGGCCACGACCTCCTGCGCGTCGCGAAGCGGTTCATGGCGAGCAACGGCGGCGACTTCGCCGCCGACAAGCTGGTGCCCACCGACGTCACCGACTTCTCGCCGCTGCTGCTCGAGATCCGCAGCTCGAAGCCGGATCTCGTGATCAGCAACCTCGCCGGCAACCAGATCACGAACTTCCTCAAGCAGTACTCGGAGTTCGGACTGCCCTTCCCCGTGGCGGGCTTCGGCTTCGACACCGCGGTCGCATGGGGCGCGGGCAAGGGCAACTTCCACGGCACCTGGCCGCTCGTGTGGCACCATCTGCTCGACACGCCGGCATCGAAGAAATTCGTCGCCGACTTCACCGCGCGCTACAACCGCCCCCCCGAGAACCAGGCGTGGGGCGACTACAACGCGATCAAGCTGGTGGCGCAGGCGATGGCCGAGACGAAGTCCACCGACTCGACGAGGCTCGTCGAGCACTTCGAGAAGGGCGCGAAGTTCCCGCTGATGAAGACGCGCGAAGGCTATTTCCGCAAGGCCGACCACCAGATGATGCACGAGATGTACACCGTGCAGGCGCTTCCCGTTGCGCAAATCAGGAACCAGTGGGACATCTTCACGCCGTCGGCGGCGGTGCCGGGCCCGAACGAGTCGCTCGAGGTCATCGCGACGCAAGGCGACGAGATCGAATGCAGAATGTAGGGCGCTAGCCGTCGTCGCCGCGCGAGCGGGATACCGGCGTCCCCCGGGGGACGCCGGCACCCGCCCCGCGGCGCGACGGCGCCGCCCGGCGCCCCGCCCGGTTCGTCGCGCCGATGCTGATCCTCCAGCACCTGCTCAACGGGCTGCTCGCCGGCTCGTACTACCTGCTGATCGCGCTCGGGCTGTCGCTCATCTTCGCGCTGGGCGGCATCGTCAACCTCGCACACGGCGCGTTCTACGCGATCGGCGCGTACGTCGCCGTCACCATCGGCCAGCACTTCGGCTTCACCGGTGCGGCGCTGCTCTCGCCGGTCCTCGTCGGCCTGCTCGGCCTCGTGATCGAGCGGTTCCTGTTCCGCCGCTTCTACAAGGCCGATCCGGCGCTCTCGCTGCTGCTCACGTTCGGACTCGCGATGGTCGCCGAGCAGGCGCTGCGGATGATCTTCGGCGCGCCGCCGCTGTCGTGGTCGATCCCGCAGGAACTGCGCGGGCAGGTGATCGTCGGCGACTTCATCTACCCGCGCTACCGCGTGCTCATCCTCGTCGTTGCGATCGCCTGCGTCGCCGGCCTGTGGTACCTCCTGCAGCGCACGCCGTTCGGCCGCGTGGTGCGCGCGGGCGTGCAGAACCCGGACATGGTCGGGGCGCTCGGCATCCCGCTCGAGCCGTACATGGCGGCCGTCGCGTTCCTCGGCATCGGACTCGCGGGGCTCGCAGGCGTGATGCTGGCGCCGATCTTCACCATCCACCCGGCGATGGGCGCGGAGATCATCACGTCCGCGTTCGTCGTCGTGGTGATCGGCGGGCTGGGCTCGTTCTGGGGCGCCGTGATCGCCGCGCTGATCGTCGGAGTGACCAAGGGCGCGGTGACGGCGGCCGGGTTTCCGCAGTATTCGGAGGCCGCGATCTACCTCCTGATGCTGCTCGTGCTGCTGGTGCGGCCGCGCGGCCTCTTCGGCGAGCGCATCCGGCGCTTCGAGTGATGGGCGAGCGCCGCGACCTCCTCGTTGCCGCGCTCGCCCTGGGCGCGCTGCCCTTCGCGCTTGCCGCGCTCGGCATGGGCGTGACGTCGGCCACCGAGGCCGTGATCTTCGCGCTCGCGTGCATGGCGCTCAACATCCTGGTCGGTTACACCGGGCTCACGTCGTTCGGGCATGGCGCCTGGTTCGGACTCGCCGCCTACGCCGCGGCGATCGCGCAGCGCGAGCTCTTCCCGGGCTCCTTCGTCCTGCCGATCGCGCTGGCGCTCGCGGTCGTATTCGGAGCGTCGTTCGTCTTCGGCTTCCTGATCCTGCGCCGGCGCGGTGTGTACTTCTCGCTGCTCACGCTCGCGCTCTCGGCGGTGCTGTTCTCGATCGCCTTCCGCTGGACCGAGGTCACCGGGGGCGAGAACGGCCTGGGCGGCATCAAGCGGCCCGAGTGGCTGGGCGTGTCGTTCGAGAGCGCGTGGGCGTACTACGTGCTGGTATCCGTGGTGGCCTTCGTCGCGCTGGTGGCGCTGTGGCGCTTCCACCGGTCGCCGCTGGGCAGCGTGCTGGTCGCCATCCGCGAGAACGAGCAGCGTGCGCGCTTCCTGGGCTACGCGACCAACCGCTACAAGCTCGTCGCATTCGTCGCGTCGGCGGGGCTCACCGGGTTCGCGGGCACGCTGCTGCTCTTCAACAACCGCATGACCTCCGCCGAGCCGATCTCGGTGGCGTTCTCGGGCGAGCTGCTGGCGATGGTGATCATCGGCGGCATGCGCTCGTTCCTGGGGCCGGCGATCGGGGCGCTGTTCTTCGTCGTGTTCCGCGATGCGCTGTCGCGCTACACCGAGAACTGGCTGCTCTATTTCGGCCTG
>DAOMBL010000284.1:0-5170 GCA_035427325.1 Casimicrobiaceae bacterium | reverse complement strand
GGGAGCGGGCGGCACCTCGGGCGGCGGAAGGGAGGAGGGCGCGATGAGCGAGGCCGGCATCGCGACGCGCGAGGACAACCGCAGCCTGCTGCTGCGGCTCGTCGTGATCGCGGCCGCGATGTTCGCGTTCGGCTACGCGCTGGTGCCGTTCTACGACAAGATCTGCCGGGTGACCGGACTGCGCGACATCGCGCGGCCCGACGAGGTGCGCAACACGCAGGTCGACGCGACGCGCACGGTGAAGGTCGAACTCGACGCGAACACGCGCGGGCTGCCGTGGCGGTTCCGCCCGCTCGAGACCGCGATCGACGTGCACCCGGGCGCGGTCAACCAGGTCGAGTTCGAGATCGTCAACGAGACCGGCAGGCCGGTGATCGGCCAGGCGATCCCGAGCTACGCGCCGCGCAGCGCCGGGCAGTATTTCCGCAAGCTCGACTGCTTCTGCTTCGCGACGCAGACGCTCGCGCCGGGCGAGCGGCGCCGCATGCCGGTCGTGTTCGTCCTCGACGGGGAACTGCCGGCGGACATGCGCACGATCACGCTGTCGTACCCGTTCTTCGAGGTGGCGAGCGCGGCGGCGGCGGCCGAGGGGGGCGCGTCGACGGGCTCGTGACCCGGCGCGCGCGGGACAGGGAAGGAAGGCGAGGAGAGGACACGATGGTTTCGACGACGACAGGCGGCCAGCCGGCCTACTACATCCCGCAGCCGTCGCACTGGCCGATCGTCGGCGCGGTGGCGCTGCTCCTGATGGGGTCGGGCGCCGCGATGTGGTTCAACGGCGTCGGCGTCGGGCCCTGGATGGTCGCGCTGGGTTTCGCGACGCTCGTGTTCATGATGGTCGGCTGGTTCGGCAAGGTCATCGGGGAGTCCGAGGCGCGCATCTACAGCAAGCGCGTGGACGTCTCGTTCCGCTGGGCGATGAGCTGGTTCATCTTCAGCGAGGTGATGTTCTTCGCGGCGTTCTTCGGGGCGCTGTTCTACGTGCGCAACCTCTCGGTCCCCGGGCTCGGGGCGGGCACGGTCACCGGCGACCTGCTGTGGCCGGACTACGCGGCGCAGTGGCCGACCGAGGGCCCGTACCTGAAGCAGTCGTTCACGCCGATGGGCGCGATCGGGATCCCGCTGCTCAACACGATCCTGCTGCTTTCCTCGGGCGTGACGCTCACGATCGCGCACCACGCGCTCAAGGCGGGGGAGCGCGGCAAGCTCGCCTTCTGGCTCGCGGCGACGATCGTGCTGGGCTTCACGTTCCTGGGCTTCCAGGCCTACGAATACATCCACGCGTACAGCGAACTCAACCTGAAGCTGAGTTCGGGGGTCTACGGGTCGACGTTCTTCATGCTGACCGGTTTCCACGGCATGCACGTGACCGTCGGCGCGATCATGCTGTCGGTGATGCTCGGGCGCGTGCTGAAGGGCCACTTCGACGCCCAGCACCACTTCGGATTCGAGGCCGCGGCGTGGTACTGGCACTTCGTGGACGTGGTCTGGCTGCTGCTGTTCGTGCTCGTGTACTGGCTGTAGCCGGTACGCCCGCCGCGTCCTCAGGAGGCCGCACGGGCGCACCGTGCGGCCTTCGCGCTCGTGGGCGGTCAGCGCAGGCCGCCGGGACCGATCCAGCCCATGACGTACGAGAGCAGCAGGAACGCGACCACGCTGATCGAGAGCCCGACGCGGATCGCGAGCGCGATCACGACGCGGTTGCCCTCGCCCTGGTCGTGGTAGAGGAAATACAGCGCCGTGAACAGCGCGACGACCACGGCGCACAATCCTGCGATGACGACGATCTTCATTCTGCCGCGCGGGCGGGTGCCCGGAGGCCAGTCTAGCACCATGGCGGGCCTCGACACCCGCGAGCGCGTGCGGCGGGCGATCGTCGCGGTCGCCGCGCTCGCGACGATCGCGCTCTGCGTGTCGGCCGGCAACTGGCAACGCGGGCGGATGCTCGCGAAGGAAGCCGAGCGGGCCGCGCTCGACGCGGCCGCGACGCACGCGCCGGTCGCGTTGCCCGCCGCCGCGGACTGGGACGCGTGGCGGTACCGTCGCGTGGTGGCCGACGGGACGTGGCGGGGCGCGGCGCAGGTCATGATCGACAACCGGATCCAGGACGGCCGCGCCGGATTCCACGTCGTGACGCCGCTCCTCCTCGACGACGGCCGCGCGGTGCTCGTCGACCGCGGCTGGATCGCCGCGGGCGCCGGGGCGATGCGTGTCCCGGAGGTGGCCGCGCCGTCGGGGCGCGCGAGCGTGAACGGGCGCATCGTGCTGCCGCCGAGGCGCTACGTCGAGTGGGTCGAGGATCTCGGGACCGGCGGCGTCCGCCAGAACCTCGATCCCGCGCGGATCGCGCGCGCGACCGGCCTGCCGCTGCTGCCGATCGTGATCGAGCAGGACGCCGCCGACGCGAACGACGCGCTGGTGCGCCGCTGGCCCGAGCCGGATTTCGGGGTCGGGACGCACCGCAGCTACATGCTCCAGTGGTACGCGTTCGCGACGCTCGCCGCGGTGCTGTGGCTCGTGTTCGCGTGGCGCCGCCTGCGCGCGAGGACCTCGTGACCGGCGTCCCGTCGCGGCGCGGCGTGCGCACGCTCTGGCTGATCCTCGCGGTGTGCGCGGCGCCGCTCGTCGCTTCGCTGGCCGCCTTCTTCCTGCTGCCCGCGGGCGACACGCCGAACTACGGGGAACTGCTGCCGACCCAGGCGGCGCCCGGGCTCGCGGGAACCCGCGCGGACGGCTCGGCCTGGACGCTCGCCGACGAGCGCGGGCACTGGGTGGTGCTCGTCGCCTCGGGCGCCGCCTGCGACGATTCCTGCGAGCGCCGCCTCTACGCGACGCGGCAGATGCGCACGATGCAGGGCAAGGACCGCGAGCGCGTCGTGCGCGTGTGGCTCGTGACCGACGCCTCCGCCCCGCGGGCGGCGACGCTCGCCCAGCATCCCGATCTCGTCGTGGTCGCCGCCGACGCGCGTTCGGCGTCCCGGCTGCCGAAGGGCGCGGAGGCGATCTACCTCGTCGACCCCCTCGGCAACCAGGTGCTCGCGTGGCCGGAGCGTCCGGACATCCGCGCCATGGCGAAGGACGTCTCGAAGCTCCTGCGGACCTCGCGCATCGGGTGACGGGTCCCCTGCGGTAAAATCCCGGTTTCGTCCCGCCCACCCGACATGACGTCCCTCGCCCTCGCCGAGACGCGCGTCCGGCAGTTCCTGGCGCTGGCCAAGCCCCGCGTCGTGTCGCTCATCGTGTTCTGCGCGGTGATCGGGATGTTCCTCGCGACACCGGACCTGCCTCCGCCGCTGGTGGTCTTCGCCGCGACGGTCGGCATCGCGCTGGTGGCGGGCGCCGCCGCGGCGATCAACTGCCTCGTCGAGCAGAAGATCGACGCGAAGATGGCGCGCACGCAGCGCCGGCCGCTGCCCGCGGGCGAACTCACCTCGTCGCAGACGCTGGCCTTCGCCGTGCTCGTCGGCGTCGCCGGGCTCGCGATCCTCGCCGCATTCGTCAATCCGCTGACGATGTGGCTGACGCTCGGCACCTTCGTCGGCTACGCGATCGTCTACACGGTGCTGCTCAAGCCCGCGACGCCGCAGAACATCGTGATCGGAGGCGCGTCCGGCGCGATGCCGCCGGTGCTGGGCTGGGCCGCGGTCACCAACGAGGTGCCGCCCGAGGCGCTCATCCTGTTCCTGATCATCTTCGCCTGGACGCCGCCGCACTTCTGGTCGCTGGCGCTGTACCGGACGGCCGACTATGCGCGGGCGGGATTGCCGATGCTGCCGGTGACGCACGGGTCGCGCTACACGCGGCTCATGATCGTGCTCTACACGGCGATGCTGGTCGCGGTCACGCTGCTGCCGTATGCGATCCGGATGAGCGGCGTGCTCTACCTCGCGAGCGCGCTCGTCCTGGGGGCCGTGTTCGTCGCGTACTCGGTCGCGCTCTACCGGAGCTACAGCGACGCGCTCGCGCGGCGCACCTTCGCGTACTCGATCGTCTACCTGGCGGCGCTGTTCTCGGCGCTCCTCGTCGACCACTACTGGCGGTAGCGATGGCGACGGCGCGGTTCGAAGGCCCCGCCGCGGCCCGGGTCCGGTCGGCCGGAGACCGGCGCGGATTCTCCTGCGTGCGGAGCATCCTCGCCCTGGCCGCGCTCGCGCTCGCGGCGTGCGGTTCGGGCGGGCCGTCGTTCAAGGGCTCGGACGTCACCGGCAGTTCGTTCGGACGCGACTTCGCGCTCGTCGATTTCGACGGCAAGCCGCGCACCCTCGCGGACTGGCGCGGCAAGGCGGTCGTGCTGTTCTTCGGCTACACGCAGTGCCCCGACGTGTGCCCGACGACGCTCGCCACGCTCGCCGAGACGATGAAGGCGCTCGGCGCGGACGCGGACCGCGTGCAGGTGCTGTTCGCGACGGTCGACCCGGAGCGGGACACGGCCGAACTCCTCAAGCAGTACGTGCCTGCGTTCGATCCGCGATTCGTGGGCCTGCGCGGGGATGCGCAGCAGACGGACGCGGTCGCGAAGGAGTTCCGGATCCTCTTCCAGAAGGTGCCCGGCGCGACGCCCGAGACGTACACCGTCGACCACTCGGCGGGGCTCTTCCTCTTCGACCCGCAGGGGCGGCTTCGCGTCTACGAGGGGCACGGGCAAGCCGCCGACGTGCTCGCGCACGACCTGCGCGAACTCCTGAGGACGGCGGGATAGCGGCCGCGACACGGTCCGGCGCGTGACCACCACGCTGCAGCAGGCGATCTCGCACCACCGGCGCGGCGATCTCGCGCGCGCCGAGGCGATGTACCGCGAGATCCTCGCGCGCGCGCCGCGCGACGCGGACGCGATGCACTTCCTCGGCGTGCTGCGCACGCAGCAGCATCGCTACGACGAGGCGATCGCGCTGATCGGCGCCGCGGCGGGCGTCGCTCCGGGCAACGCGGGCATCCACTCGAACCTCGGTCTCGCGCTGAAGGCCGCGGGCCGTCTCGACGACGCGCTCGCGAGTTTCGACCGCGCGCTCGCGCTCGCCCCCGCGTTCCCCGAGGCGCTCAACAACCGCGGCAACGTGCAGCTGGCGCTCGCGCGGCCCGCCGAAGCGCTCGCGAGCTTCGACCGTGCGGTGAACCTGCGCCCCGAGTACGCCGAGGCGTGGAACACCCGGGGCTACGCGCTCGTCGCGCT
>DAOMBL010000283.1:0-5192 GCA_035427325.1 Casimicrobiaceae bacterium | reverse complement strand
CCGTCGGGCTGAAGCCCAAACCGTCGGGCTGAAGCCCGACCCACAGCGGAGGGGTTGTGGGTCGGCCTTGTGGGTCGGCCTTGTGGGTCGGCCTTCAGGCCGACGACAGGAGACAGAGGTCAGAGGACAGAGGACAGTCGCGTCGGCGATTCCGGTGGCGGCGCATCGAGCGCCGGGAAGCGTCTTTCGTGGGTCGGACTTGGGGGTCGGCCTTCAGGCCGACGCATTACATCGCTTCGCTACGGGCCCCGTCGGGCTGAAGCCCGACCCACAGCGGAGGGGGGTGTGGGTCGGCCTTCAGGCCGACGCACTTCCTTCGCATCGGCACCGACACCGTCGGGCTGAAGCCCGACCCACCGAAGGAAGTCAGGCCGAGACGTCCAGCATGATCTTGCCGACGTGCTGCGACGACTCCATGAGCGCGTGCGCCTGCGCGGCCTCCGCGAGCGGGAAGACGCGGTGGACGACCGGCGCGATGCGCCCCGACGCGTACAGCGGCCAGACGTGCTCGCGCAACGCCGCGGCCATCGCTGCCTTGCGCTCGGACGGGCTCGCGCGCATCGTGGATCCGGTGACCGTCAGGCGCTTCAGCATGATCGGCATCCAGTCGACCTCGGCCTTGCTGCCGCGCAGGAACGCGATGATCACGATGCGTCCGTCGACCGCGACGCAGCGCAGGTTGCGAGCGATGTAGTCGCCGCCGACCATGTCGAGGATGACCTCGACGCCGCGCTTGTTCGTGATCGCCGCGACCTCCGCGACGAAGTCGGCGCTGCGGTAGTTGATCGCGTGGTCGGCGCCGAGCTTGCGGCAGAACGCCGCCTTGTCGTCGCTGCCGACCGTGGTGATCACCTTCGCGCCGAACGCCCTGGCGTACTGGATCGCCGTGGTACCGATGCCGCTCGCGCCGCCGTGGACGAGGATCGTCTCGCCCGCGGCGAGCTTCCCGCGCTCGAACACGTTGTGCCAGACCGTGAACGCGTTCTCCGGCAGCGCCGCGGCCTCCAGCAGCGAGAGTCCGCGCGGGAGCGGCAGGCAGTGGCCCGCGGGCGCCGTGCAGTACTCGGCGTAGCCGCCGCCCGGGGTGAGCGCGCAGAGTTCGTCGCCGACACGCCAGTCCGCGACGTTCGCGCCCACCGCTGCGACGGTGCCGGCGACTTCGAGCCCCAGGATCGGCGAGGCGCCGGGAGGCGGCGGGTAGTTGCCGGCGCGCTGGATGCAGTCGGGACGGTTGACGCCTGCATAGCGCACGTGGACCAGCACGTCGCCCGGACCCGGTTGCGGCACCGGTCCCTCGGCCAGCGCAAGCACCCCGGGGCCGCCGGGCTCGCGCATCGACGCATAGCGCATCTTCTCGGGGAGTGTCGTCATGGCGACATTATCGCCGAATCGAGGCGCGCGGATTTCGGGCGCGGACATGATCCGCGTCAAGCGCCCGGACGAACTCCGGCGCGCGGAAGGCGTCCGACGGACGAATCTGGACAGAACCCATTCACGAGAGATCGGCCATGGACAAGTTCGCGACCCCGGAACGCTACGGAGCCCTCGCCCGGGGGCTCCACTGGACGATGTTCGCGATCATCGCGGTCCAGGTGGCGGGCGGCCTCCTGCTCGACAGCGTGCCGAGAAACTCGCCGCTGCGGGGCCTCGCCTTCGATGCGCACGAGACGCTCGGCATCGTGGCGTTGCTGCTCGTGCTGGCGCGCCTCGCCTGGAACCGTTCGCATCCGGGCCCCGCGCCGGAAGGTGCGGGCTGGCAGAGGAGGTTCGCGAAACTCGCGCACGGCGCGCTCTACCTGCTGATGATCGCGGTGCCGATCGCCGGCTACGCGATGATGGACGCGAAGGGCTACGGCGTCGCGTTCTTCGGCTTCGACGCGCCGGAGTTCCTGGCCACCGACGCCGGGCTCGCGGAGCGGCTGAACCGCCTGCACGAGCGGCTCGCGTGGGCGTTCGCCGGCCTGGTCGCACTGCACGTGGCCGCCGCCTTCTGGCACCACTTCGGGCTGCGCGACGGCACGCTGCGCCGGATGCTTCCTGCGCGCACCTGACCCGCGCGCACGTTGCGGCCTACCCGGCGGGCCGCGCGAATTTCTCGCGCAACGCCGCCTTCGTCACCTTGCCCATCGCGTTGCGCGGGAGTTCGACGGCGAAGTAGACGCGCTTGGGGACTTTGAAGGCCGCGATCTCCGCCTTGAGCGTCGCGATGATCGAGGCTTCGGTCAGCGCGTGGCCGTTCCTCGCCACGACGATCGCCGTCACGGCCTCCCCGAAGTCGGGGTGCGGGACGCCGACCACCGCGCTCTCGACCACGCCGTCGATCGCGTCGATGCGCTCCTCGATTTCCTTCGGATAGACGTTGAGGCCGCCGGTGATGATGAGATCCTTCGCGCGGCCGACGATCTTCACGTAGCCCTCGGGCGTCCACTCGCCCATGTCGCCGGTCTTGAACCAGCCGTCCTCGGTGAACTCCTCGCGCGTCTTCTCCGGCAGGTTCCAGTAGCCCTTGAGCACGTTCGGGCCCCTGACCTGGATCGCGCCGATCGCGCCGGCGCCGAGCGGCTCGCCGCTGTCGCCGACGATGCGCACCGACACGCCGGGGAGCGGCGGTCCGACCGTGCCGCCGATCCGCTCGCCGTCGAGCGGATTGGAGGTGATCATGCCGGTCTCGGTCATGCCGTAGCGTTCGAGGATGCGCTTGCCGGTGCGGGCCTCGAACTTGCGGAAGGTCTCGGGCAGGAGCGGCGCGGAGCCGGAGACGAACAGCCGCACCGGATCGCTCGCGGCCCTTCCGAACGAAGGCTCGGCGAGGAGGCGCGTGTAGAACGTCGGCACGCCCATCATCACCGACGCCTTCGGGAGCAGCGACGTCACCTCGCGCGCGTCGAACTTCGGCAGCCACAGCATGCGCGAGCCCGACAGGAGCGCGCAGTGGATCGCGACGAAGAGGCCGTGGACGTGGTAGATCGGCAGCGCGTGCAGCAGCACGTCGCCGCGCGTGAAGCCCCAGGCCTCGACCAGCGCGAGCGCGTTCGACGCGAGGTTGCGGTGCGTGAGCATCGCACCCTTCGAACGCCCCGTCGTGCCCGACGTGTAGAGGATCGCCGCGAGATCGTCGGGCGCGCGAGGAACGGTCTCGAAGCGTTCCGGCTTCCCCTCGGCGCGGTCGAGGAGTTCGCCGCCACCCGCGTCGAGCGTGAGCACCGTCGCGTCGCGCGCGGCGGTCGCCGCCACGCCCAGCCGTTCGCTCCCGCAGACGACGACGCGCGGCGTCGCGTCGCCGAAGAAGTGCCCGAGTTCGGAGCGCTGGTAGCCGGTGTTGAGCGGCAGGTAGACGAGCCCGGCGCGCAGCGTCGCGAGGTAGAGAGGCAGCACGGTCCAGTGCTTGTCCGTCTGCGCCGCGACGCGGTCTCCGGGCCTCGCGCCGGCATCGACGAGCGCGTGCGCGATGCGCGCGGAGGTGGCGGCCAGTTCGCCGTAGGTGACGACCGGCCCGTTGGGCACGACGAGGCAGGGCGCCGCCGGGTCCGCGACGTGGCGCTCGAACAGGGAGTAGAGGTTGGCGTCCATCGGTCGGGTGCGTCGCGGGGCCGCGCCGCGTGCTACCGTGCAACCATGCCGGCGCGCGTGCGTCGAACTGCGCGAACACGAACTATACGACAGCCCCGATGACGCGCGCCTCCCCGATCGCCGCGGGTTCCCCCGACGGGCGCCTGCGCGCGCTCTCGGACGCGGGCAGCTTCGTCGCCGATCCGCCGGCGGGGGCGAGCGCGAGTCTCGCGCGCTTCGGGATCGCCGCGCACGACGGCGATGGCATCGTCACGGGGCGCGCCGCGATCGGCGGGCGCGACGTGCTCGTTGCGGCGCAGGACGAGCGATTCCTGCGCGGGGCGGTCGGCGCGAACCACGGTAACGCGCTGGCGTCGCTCTTCGCTCGCGCGCGTGTCGAACGTCCCGCCGCGGTCGTACTCCTCCTGGCTTCCGGCGGCGTGCGGCTGCACGAAGCGAACGCCGCGGAGCTCGCGCTCGCGCGGGCGTTGACGGCGGAGATCGATGCCCGCGCCTCCGGTGTGCCGGTCGTGGCGATCGGGGTGGGCGACGTGTTCGGCGGGGCCTCGGTGCTCGCCTGTGCCTGCGACAGGCTCGCCCTGCTGCCCGCGGTCCGGTTCGGCCTGTCGGGTCCGGCCGTGATCGAGGCCGCGCGCGGTCGCGGCGAACTCGACTCGGGCGACGCGGACGCGGTGTCGGCGGTCTTCGGCGCCCCGGCACGGGCGGCGGAAGGCGTCGCGGACCTCGTCGCCGACGATTCCGAAACGTTGCGCTCCTGGATCGGCACCGCGATCGGCGGCGCCGTGCCCTTCGAGCGCAGCGTACGCGCAACGCAGGTGCGGCTGGTCGAGCGGATCGGCTTCGGTTCGTTCGATGCGCCGTGGGTCTCGGTCGAGGGCCGGCACGCGTCGCTCCGCGAGGCCGGGCGCACGCTAGGCGCCCGGGATGTCGTCGCCATCGACGCGGAACTCCTGGCATGCCTCGAAGGGGGCGGGCTCGACGTGCTCTCGATCCGCGAGGACTCCGAGGGCCACGAGCCGACGCTCGCGGCGGAGCGCGCGTGCCTCTCGCAGTGCCTCGCGCACCACGCCTGTGTGCTCGGTCTCGCGCGCGCGCGCGGCATTCGCGTGGAAGCGCTGCTCACCGGCACCGGACACAGCGCGGCGTTCTTCGCGAACGCGCTCCAGGCCGATCGCGTGTCCGCGTTGCCGGGAGCACGGGTCGTCGCGATGGAGGTGCCGGCGATGGCGCGGGTGCTGCGTCTCGATCCCGCGAAACTCGCCGCGCTCGTCGAGGACGACCCGCTGCTCGGCCAACCGGTCCGGCACTTCGCGGCGTTGGGGGGCGCGACGATCGTTGGAGAGAGCGCGACGCCGGGCTGAAGCCCAGACCGTCGGCCTGAAGGCCGACCCACAGGATGAGTTGTGGGTCGGCCTTCAGGCCGACAACGGGAAACAGGAATCCGAGGTCAGAGGACAGTCGCGCCAGCGATTCCCGGGGCGGCGCATCGAGCGCCGCGGAGTGCCTTTCATGTCGGGCCCAAGCCGTCGGGCCCGACCCACCGCCCTCCATGTGGGTCGGCCTTCAGGCCGACGCCGTTGTGCGGCATCGGCGCGCAGCCTGTCGGGCTGAAGCCCGACCCA
>DAOMBL010000282.1:0-5221 GCA_035427325.1 Casimicrobiaceae bacterium | reverse complement strand
GCCTGCTCGCCACCATGCCGGCACGCTATTTCAGCATCATGCAGAACGAGGTGCTGGTCGCGGTTCCGCTGTTCATCTTCATGGGGACGGTCCTCGAACGTTCCGGGATCGCGGAAGACCTGCTCGAGACCGCGGGGCGCCTCTTCGGTCGCGTTCGCGGCGGCGTCGCGATCTCGGTGGTGGCCGTCGGCGCTGTGTTCGCCGCGTCGACCGGCATCGTCGGCGCCGCGGTCGTGACGATGGGCCTCATCAGCCTGCCGCTGATGCTGCGGATCGGCTACGACCCGCGGCTCGCGACCGGCACGATCTGCGCGTCGGCGACCCTCGCCCAGATCATTCCACCGTCGACGGTGCTGATCTTCATGGGCGACATGCTGCAGGTCGCCAACAGCCAGGCGCAACTCGCGCGGGGCAACCTCGCGCCGGATCCGGTCTCGGTGGGCGACCTCTTCTTCGGCGCGCTGTTGCCGGGGCTCATGCTGGCGGCGCTCTACGCCATCTGGATCGTCATCGTCGGAATCTGGAAGCCCGACCGCGTTCCGCCGATGCCGGAAGCGGCGTCCGACGACGACGGCCTGCTCCGGCGCGCCGTGCTCGCGCTCCTTCCGGCGCTCGCACTCGTGGTCGTGGTCCTCGGCTCGATTCTCGGCGGCATCGCCACGCCCACCGAGTCTGCCGCCGTCGGCGCGGTCGGCGCCATGGCGCTCGCCCGCCTGCGTTCGCGACTCGACGCGAAGACGCTGTCCGAAGTGGCCAGAACCACCGCCAAGCTGTCCTCGATGGCGTTCGTCCTGCTGTTCGGCGCGTCGCTCTTCATCCTGGTGTTCCGCGGACTGGGCGGCGACGTCTTCGTCGAGCGCGCGTTGACCGGGCTTCCGTGTGGCATGCACGCGGCGCTCGCGGCTGTGATGGTGCTCGTGTTCGTGCTGGGCTGCTTTCTCGACCCGTTCGAGATCATTTTCATCGTGATTCCGATCGCGGGCCCCGCCCTGATCACGCTGGGCGCCGATCCGTTGTGGCTCGGCGTGCTCGTCGCGCTCAACCTGCAGACCAGTTTCCTCACCCCGCCGTTCGGATTCTCGCTGTTCTACCTGCGCAGCGTGGCACCCGCGTCGGTGTCCACCGGTGAGATCTACCGCGGAATCATCCCGTTCGTCGCGCTCCAGATCCTCGCGATCGGCGTCGTCTGGATGTTTCCGCAGTTGTCGACCGCCTTGCCGCGGCATCTCTTCGGCGGATAACCATGGCGACGGTGCTCGTGGTCGGGACGATGGATACGAAGGGACGCGAGTCCGCGTACCTCGCGGACCGCCTGCGCACGCACGGTTGCGACGTGCTCGTCATGGACGTCGGCATCCTCGGCGAAGCGGACGCGATCGCGTGCGACATCTCCCGTCAGGAGGTTGCGCAGGCCGCCGGAACGACGATCGGGGCGCTCCGGGTCGCCGGCACGCGGGGCCGTGCGGTCGACGGCATGAGAATCGGGGCGCGCGCCGTGGCCCGCCGGCTCTGCGCCGAAAACCGGATACACGGAGCGGTCGCGCTGGGCGGCGCCGAAGGCGCCGTCCTCGCGGCGGCGGTGATGCAGGAACTCCCGCTCGGCATGCCCAAGACCATCGTCTCGCCGATCGCCTCGGGCCAGCGCACCTTCGGACCGTTCGTCGGCACGTCGGACATCGCGGTCATCCACTCGGTGGTCGACATCCTGGGCCTCAACCGAATCGCGCGCAGCGTCTTCGACACCACCGCCGCCGGCACGGCCGGCGCGTCGATCGCCTACGAGCGCTCCCTTGCGCGGCGCGACCTCGAACCCCGACGCCGGCAGATCGGCGCCACGATGCTGGGCAATACGACGGCGCCGCTGATGCGCATGCGTCCGTCGCTCGAGGAGCGCTGCGGCGATCTCGTGATCTTCCACGCGAACGGCGTTGGCGGCGCGGCGCTCGAGCAGCACGTGGACCGCGGCGACCTGGACGGGGTGCTCGACTACACACTGAGCGAAATCATCGGCCATCTCGCCGGCGGCTTCCACGACGCCGGCCCGGGGCGACTCGAGGCCGCGGGCCGCCGCGGCATTCCGCAGGTCGTGGTTCCGGCCTGCGTCGACTTTCTCGTGTGGGGGCCGCACGACACGCTGCCGGATCGATGGCGCGGGCGCCCGACCTACTACCACAATCCCGAGTTCACGCTGATCCGCGCGACCGAGGACGAGCAACTCGAAGCGGCGCGGCGGATCGCGGCAAAGCTCGGCGCCGCACGCGGGCGCGTCGCCCTGCTGGTGCCGACGCGCGGCCTGTCCATTCCGAACTGCGAGCACGGACCCGACGGTCGTCCCGGGCCCTTCTGGGCGCCGGCGATCGACGAGCGGTTCCGCCGCACGCTCGCCGAACATCTCGACCCACGCATCGAACTGCGCGAGATCGACGCGCATGTGAACGACGATGCCTTCGTGCACGCCGTCCACGAGACGGCCTGCGACCTGTTTTCGAACGCACCCTGACGGAGATCACCGATGCCCAAGCGCCGCACGCCTCCCGCAACCCCGTCCCCGCAGGCCGCAGGCCTGGTGCGCCCCGCGCAGGCGCGTTCCGACAGTGTCGAGCCCTGGAGCGAGGCCAGCGGTCCCGCAGCACACGTGAAGCCGAGCCACCAGGACGAGGCTCACGCGCCGAGGCGCAAGACGCTCGATCTCGGCTTTCCTTCCTGGTGCCTCGGCGACCTGTCCGCGACCGACGTCAAGGAGTACCTGCGACACAGCGACACGATCCTCATCCCGAAGGCGTCGCTCGAGCAGCACGGCGCGCACCTGCCGCTCTTCTGCGACAGCATCACCTCCGATGAGGTCGCGCGTCGGGCAGGCCGCAAGGCCGGCATCCTCTACACGCCGACCCTGTGGATGGGCTACAGCCCGCAGCACCTCAAGGGAGCGGGCGAAGGGACCGGCACGATCACGCTGCGGGTCGAGACGTACCTGAACCTGATCTACGACATCGGTCGCTCCCTCATCCACCACGGATTCCGCCGCCTGGTGTTCGTCAACGGCCACGGCTCGAACGTCAAGGTGATCGACCCGGTGCTGCGCAAGCTTCGCAACGAGACCGGCGCGCTGATCGTCTACTACAAACCCTACGCGGAGCGCTATCTGGGGATGCTGGAGGACGTGCTGGAGGGCAGCGTCGAGGAGACCCCCGGCTGGCACGCCGGCGAACTGGAGACGTCGCAGTGCCTGTGCCACAACCCCGCACTGGTGCGAATGGAACGCGCCCGGAAGTCGCGCGCGCACGCGCCCGACTGGCTGGGGCGAGCATGGACGAAGAAGGACGGCATGCCGGACATCGAATTCCAGGGTTACCGCTACTTCGACATGCCGTTCGAGCACGGCGAGTTCACCGAGACCGGCGTCATGGGCAACCCGTACCGCGCCGCCGCCTACAAGGGCGAGATCGCCTTCAACCGCTTCGCCAACCACCTGATCGACGCCGTGCACGAACTCGAGAAGGTAAACGTGACGATGCGCAACGTCGACTGGACGTCGGGCAAGACGATGGGCGGCACCGCATGAGCACCGGAGGCATGGGCCGAAGACCCGGCCAACCGCTCGACGATGCCACGCTCAGCGAACTGACCGCCGGCCTCGAACGGATCGTCGGTGTCGCCAACGTCTTCCGCGGCGACGACGCGCGGCGGCGGTTTCCCGGCGACATGAGCTGGCTCACCGCGATCCATGCCCACCACGGCGACCCGCTCGCGCGGCAGGACGTGGCGGTGTCGCCGGCGACGACCGACGAGGTCTCCGGCATCCTGAGGCTCGCATCGCGCCTCTCCGTCGCCGTGACGCCGGCTGGCGGACTCTCCGGCGTGCAGGGCGCGGCGAACGCGACGTCGGGGGGAATCCTCGTCGACCTGCGCCGCATGGCGCGCATTCGTCGGATCGACCGCTCCTCGCTCACCTGCGAGGTCGAGTGCGGCGCGATCGTGAGCGAGTTCGAGAAGCGGCTCAACGCGGAAGGACTCTCGTTCACCCACTACCCCGCGTCCGCGGAGTGGGCGAGTGTCGGCGGCTCGGTTGCCGCGCGAGGCTCGGGCGTGCTCTCGACGCGGTACGGCACGATCCAGGATCACGTGCTGTCGCTGGAGGTCGTCCTGCCCGGTGGCGACGTCGTCCGGCGCCCGGCCGTGCCGCGCCACGGTGTCGGCCCGGAACTCACGCAACTCTTCGTCGGCAGCGAAGGCACGCTCGGTGTCGTGACGGCGGTGACCGTCAGGCTCCGTCCGGTCCCCGCCGTCCGCCGTTTCGCCGCCTGCCGGTTCGACGGGATCGGCGCCGGCATCGCGGCGGGCAGGCAGGTGATGGTCACGGGGCTCAGGCCGGCCGTGATGCGGCTCTACGACCGGGAAGCGGCGACGCACAGCCTCGAGCGCGCGGTCGAAGCAGGGCTCGACCGCGAGACGATGGTGTTGATGTTCGAGGGCGAGCATCACGCAGTCGTCGAGGCGGAGATGGCCGCGTGCCGCGCGATCTGCGCCGAACACGGCGGGAGCGAACTCTCCGCGCGCATCGCCGAGACCTGGTGGAACAAGCGCTACGTCTTCTACCACCCTCCGTATGCGCCGACGCTGCCGCAGATCTGGTGCACGATGGACGTCGTGGCCGACTTCGCCCACATCGAGGCCGTCTATCGCGACGTCACGCGCGCCATGCGCGAGGCGATCGACCCGGCCTGGGCCATGACGGTGCGTACCCATCTGTCGCACTGGTACGACTGGGGATCGATGATCTATCCGCGCTTCATCGTTCCGCGCGGACCCGAGGACCTCGACCAGGCTCTGGAGCTGCATGATCGCGTCGTCGCAGCGGCGACCGACGCCGCACTGCGGGCCGGCGCGGTGATCAACGACCATCACGGTGTCGGCATGCGCCTCGCACCCTTTCTCGAACGCCAGTTCGGTCCGGGCGGCATGGAGTTGCTCCGACGCGTCAAGCGCGGCATCGATCCGGACGGCGTGCTCTGTCCGGGCAAGCTCGCGCTCGGTCAGCCCGGGCAGGCGGGAGCAAGGCGCCCCGGATGATTCTCGCCGCCGGCGCATCGGCCTGAAGGCAAAGCGTCGGCCTGAAGGCCGACCCACCGCGCCGTGGGTCGGGCTTCAGCCCGACGGGGCGCCGCACTGTGGGTCGGGCTTCAGCCCGACGGGCTGCGTGACATTCCTGTGGGTCGGGCTT
>DAOMBL010000281.1:0-5235 GCA_035427325.1 Casimicrobiaceae bacterium | reverse complement strand
GCGGCGGCGCGCTGCCTTACCGCATCCACCGGATGAACCAGTGCTTCGACAACATTCCCGCATGCCGGGAGAAGACGAACGTGCGCCCGTCGGAGTACCTGTCGCGGATCTACGCCGACTCGGTCGTGTTCTCGGAGGACGCGCTGGCCCTGTGCGTGAAGGAATTCGGCGCCGACAACGTGCTCTACGGCTCCGACTATCCGCACACGATCGGCGACATGCCGGGCTGCCTGCGGCGCGTGAACGCGTTGCCCGACACGCAGCGCGACAGGGTGCGGGGGCACAACGCGTTGCGCGTATTCGGATTCTGAGATCGCGGGCACGCGCGGTGCTGACGGGCCATCGCCGGTAGCGGATGTCGGGGCGTGCGCTCCCCTCACTCGCGCTCGGGGCCGTTCGCGGCAATGTCCTGCCCGCGGGGAGATCCACCGTGATGACGCTCACCGAACTCGATGTCGAGGCCCTCGCACTGCCGCCGCGGGCGTGGCGCGAGGCGGTGCGCGCGGCCTGCGCGCGCTTCGCCGACGGCCGGGTGCAGGCGGCGCCGAAGTCGCACCTGCGGCCGTCGGCGGGTGAATTGCTGCTCGCGTTGCCGGCGGTGGACCTGGAGCGAGGCTACAGCGCCTGCAAGTGGGTGAACGTGGTGCCCTCGGCGCGGGCGCAAGGCGGACCGACGGTGAATTCGGTCATCGTGCTGAACGACTGGCGCACCGGTCGGCCGCTGGCCCTCATCGCCGCCGACCGGCTCACCGCGGCGCGCACCGCCGCGATGAGCGCCTTGGCGGCGCAGCATTACGCGAGGCCTCATTGCGAGCGCATCGGGTTCGTCGGCTGCGGCATCCAGGCGCGCAGCCACTTCGACGCGCTGCGCGACCTCTTTCCCGGGCTGCGCCGCGCGACGGTCGTCGGCAGGCGGATCGAGTCGGCGCGCGCGTTCGCCGGCGAGTTGGGCGCACAGGGGATCGACGCGCGCGCGAGCGTGGAGCCGCGCGATGCCGTGGCCGATCAGGACCTCGTCGTCACGACGGTGCCCAACGGCCTCCCGCAGCCGTTCCTGGACGCGACCTGGCTGGCGGAGGGCGCGTTCGTCGCTGCGGTGGACCTCGGCCGGAGCTGGCTGCGTCCGGGTCTCTCCGCGTTCGCGCGGGTGGTCACCGACGAGCGCGGACAGGCGGCCGAACTCGCCCGCGAGGGGCATCTGGTGAGCGGCGGCCCCTACGAGGCGGATCTCGCCGACATCGCGTCCGGCCGCGCGCGGCGCCCGGGCAACGACGCCGGGCGCACGCTGTTCGCGTTCTCCGGGCACGGAGCCGCCGATCTCGCCGGCGCGATCCTGGTCTACGAGGCGGCCCTGGGTACGGCCGCGGGTACCTCCCCTCGGCGTTGAGTCCGCATTGACCGGCATCAAGCAACGGCGACGCCCGAGCGCACCCGTCGCGATGCCGGCGTGCGCAGAAGGCGAAGGCCGGTTCGACGCGGCTCGCCGGCCCGGTGCCTGTGCTAGAGTGACCGCGGCAATTCCCCCTCCGAGGAGCGAGTGATGTCACGGCTTCGTTCTTGCGTCGCGCTCGGCGCGGCCGCAATGCTGTGCGCTGCGCTGCTGCCGTCGGCGCCCGCCGCCGCGCAGGCCTACCCCACCAAGCCCATCCGCCTGGTCGTGCCCTACACGGCCGGCGGCTCGTCCGACTTCGTCGCGCGGCAGATGGCGCAGAAGATGAGCGAGGGGCTCGGTCAGACGGTCGTCGTCGAGAACAAGCCCGGGGTCTCGGGCATCACCGGCACCGAACTCGTGGCCCGCAGCGCGCCGGACGGCTACACGCTCGCGCTGGTCGGCATGACGACGCACGCCTCGAATTCGTGGCTCTACAAGAAGCTGCCCTACGATCCGATCAAGGACTTCGCGCCGGTCTCGGTGGCGATCGTCTCGCCGCTCGTGCTGGTCGTGCATCCGGACGTTCCGGCGAAGAACGTGCAGGAGCTGATCGCCTACGCGAAGGCGAATCCCGGCAAGGTGAACTACGGCTCGGCCGGCGTGGGCAACACGCTGCACCTCGCGGGAGAACTCTTCAAGTCGCGGGCCAACATCGACATCGTGCACGTGCCGTACAAGGGCGCCTCGGCGGCGATGGGCGATCTCCTCGGCGGCCGCATCCAGATGATGATCGACCTCGTGCAGACGCCGCTGCCGAACATCCAGGCCGGCAAGCTGCGGCCGCTCGGCACCACCGGCGCACAGCGCGTCGCGCTGCTGCCCGACGTGCCCACGATCGCCGAGCAGGGCCTGCCGGGATTCCAGTTCGCGACCTGGATCGGCATCGCCGCGCCGGCGGGAACGCCGAAGCCGATCGTCGATCGCCTGCACGCCGAGATGGTCAAGGCGCTCGCGATGCCGGACCTGCAGGCCGCGTTCGCCAAGCAGGGCATGCAGGTCGCGCCGTCGGCCTCGCCCGAGGCGTTCGCGCAGTTCATGAAGTCCGAGCACGATCGCCTGGGCGAACTCATCAAGAACGCCGGGATCCAGCCGGAATGAACCGCCGCGAACGCTTCGTCGCCGCGGTCGAGGGCCGCGAGCCGGATCGCCCGCCGGTCACCGCGTGGGTGCATTTCCTGTCCGACCACCTGTCGGGCGAGGACACCGCGGACCTGCATCTCAAGTTCCTTCGCGAGTACGACTGGGATATCGCGAAGCTGATGAACGACTACCGCTATCCGGTTCCCGCGGGTCTCGAACGTCTCGACAGCGCCGACGCGATGCGGCGCTTTCGCCGCCTGACGCTCGACGAACCCGCGTTCGCCCGGCAACTCCAGGCGATCCGCCGCCTGCGCCGCGAACTCGGACCCGACTGGCCGATCCTCGACACGCTGTTCGACCCCTACCAGCAGGTCGTGCGCAACGTCGGCTTCTCCGAGGGCCGGCATATCCCGCAGCACCGGCAGGCGGCGCTCGACATGATCGGCACGGTCTGCGACACGCTGTGCGACTACGTCGCCGCGGCGCGCGAGGCCGGCGCCGACGGCTTCTTCCTGTCGATCAACAGCGCGATTCGCGAGGGCGCGCCCCGCGGCGTCGGCGATGCGGTGTTCCGCGAGTTCCAGCGTCCGTTCGACCTGCGGCTGCTCGAAGCCGCCGCAGGCACGGTGCGCGTGCTGCACATCCACGGGGTCGGACTCGATCTCGACCGCGTGCAGGACTACCCCTGCGAGGTCATCAGCCTGTCGGACCGCCTGCCGGGCAACCCGTCGCTGTCGGCGCTCCGCGCGCGCACCGGCAAGTGCCTGATGGGCGGAATCGACGAGACGCGCATCCAGGAGCGCCCGCTGCCCGAACTTCGCGCCGAGATCGACGACGCGTGCGCGCAGGCGGGCCGCCGCCACTGGATCGTCGCGCCGGGATGCACGGTGGCGTCGTTCACGCCGCAGCGCTCGCTGCGCTGCCTGCGGGACCACGCGCGCACGCTCTGACGTACGCCGCGTCCGCTTGGCGTCAGCGCGTCAGGCCGGCGCCACGGCTTCGACGCCGGCGCCCAGGATCGCGTCGAGCGTGCGGTCCTTCTCCTCCCAGATCGAGGCGAGCCACGCGCCCGCCGCCGCGCGGAACGCGGCGTCGCCGGTCGGGTCGCGACCGAGGAGTTCCCGCGGGATCGGCCGTTCGTCGACGCGCACCACCACTTCCTCCATCCGGCCGCACAGGAGGTCCCAGAACGTCGGCGTGCCGCGCGGGTACGCGATGGTCACGTCGAGGAGCGACGTGAAATCCTCGCCCATCGTGGCGAGCGCGATCGCCACGCCGCCCGCCTTCGGCTTGAGCAGGTGCCGGTAGGGCGAGCGCTGCGCGTCGTGCTTGGCGCGCGTGAAGCGCGTGCCCTCGACGAAGTTGATCACCGACGTCGGGATCGTCCGGAACTTCTCGCAGGCGCGCCGCGTGGTCTCGATGTCGCTGCGACCGCCGCCCGCGCCGCGCTTGAGGAACGGGAAGTCGAGCGCCCACCACGCGAGCCCGATCACCGGGACCCAGATCAGCTCGGCCTTGAGGAAGAACTTGAGGAACGGGATGCGGCCGCGGAACACCTTCTGCAGGACGAGGATGTCGGTCCACGACCGGTGGTTGGGGCAGACGAGGTACCAGCCGCGCGGCGACAGTCCTTCGGTGCCCGAGACGTCCCAGCGCGTGCGGCCGACCGCCGCCATGATGGCGTCGTTGACCGCGATCCAGCCCGTCGCGATCGCATTGAGCGCACGGTCGCAGGTCCGCCGCACGGGCCCCGCGCCGATCGCCAGTTTGGCGAGCGCGAACGGCATCATCAGCGTGAATCCGACGATGACGTTCAACCCGAGCGCGGCGCTCGCGGCCACGCCCCGGAGGGTGTGCAGCACGGTTCTCATGAACGCGAGTATGCCGGTCGCGCCCGCGACGTCCAACACGGCCGGCGCCTGCCCTGATCCGCGTCAAGGAGTCGGCGCGCCTGGCCGGACACGCCGTCGTCCGGCGCGACGCCCTGGGCGGCCGGTTGCACCGGTGCTCCGGTCGCGCGAGGCCGTGACGCTACAATGACGCAACCGCGAGATCCGCTCCATCCCATCCCACGCGAATCCGAACACCGAATGGACATGCTCGAAGAGTCGATCGAAGCCACCTACCAGCAGGTGGTCAACCGCAATCCCGGAGAAACCGAGTTCCACCAGGCCGTCAGGGAGGTGCTCGAGTCGCTCGGGCCCGTGCTGGTCAAGCATCCCGAGTACGCCGAGCACAAGATCATCGAGCGCATCTGCGAACCGGAGCGGCAGGTCATCTTCCGCGTGCCCTGGCAGGACGACCGCGGCGCGGTGCAGATCAATCGGGGATTCCGCGTCCAGTTCAACAGCGCGCTCGGCCCCTACAAGGGCGGATTGCGCTTCCACCCGTCGGTGTACCTCGGCATCGTCAAGTTCCTGGGCTTCGAGCAGCTGTTCAAGAACGCGCTGACCGGCATGCCGATCGGAGGAGGCAAGGGCGGCTCCGACTTCGATCCCAAGGGCAAGAGCGAGGGCGAGGTCATGCGTTTCTGCCAGAGCTTCATGATCGAGCTCTTCCGCCACCTGGGCGAGTACGTCGACGTGCCCGCCGGCGACATCGGAGTCGGCGCGCGCGAGCTGGGGTACATGTTCGGGCAGTACAAGCGCATCACCACCCGTTACGAGTCGGGCGTGCTGACCGGCAAGGGCCTGGGCTGGGGCGGCTCGCTGGTGCGCCGGGAA
>DAOMBL010000280.1:1304-5245 GCA_035427325.1 Casimicrobiaceae bacterium | reverse complement strand
GCCCTGTGGGTCGGCCCTGTGGGTCGGCCCTGTGGGTCGGCCCTGTGGGTCGGCCCTGTGGGTCGGCCTTCAGGCCGACATCGGAAGACAGGAGTCAGAGGCCAGAGGACAGCCGCGCCGGCGATTTCCCGGGCGGCGCATCGAGCGCCGGGAAGCGTCTTCGGTGTCGGGCTGAAGCCCGACCCACAGCAAGGATGCGGCGCCCCGTCAGGCTGAAGCCCGACCCACAGGAAACGAAGCCCGACTCACGCCGTTCAGCGGGAGTGCTTCGCCTCGAGTTCCGCAACCTTCGCCTCGAGCGCCTCCAGTTTCTCGCGCGTGCGCGCGAGCACCTTCGCCTGCACGTCGAATTCCGCACGCGGCACGACGTCGAGCTTCGCGAGCGCGCCTGCGAGCAGCGCCCTCACGTTCTTCTCGACGTCCTTCGCCGGCGATGCCTCGATCGCGCGTCCGATGCGCCTCGCGAGTTCGTCGAGCGATGCCGTGTTGATCATGAGTCTCTCCGGGAATCCGTTCTCGCGACCAGTCTAGCAAGCTCGCCCGCGACCGGATCGCGGCCGCAGCGCGACATCCGCACCAACACCGTTCCACGTCCGCGCCGATTGCACCGACTCGGTGCGGCGACTGCGGAGCGCTCAGGGGGCAACCTGCAGGTTGGCGGCCATAACCTATTGAAATACAAGCAATTGCTGCGGTGGCACACGAAATGCAAACGGAGCCCTCGGAAACCTTTCTTCCGCTCACCCGAGGATTCGACATGACACGCATCACGCCGCTCGCCACTGCAGCCATGCTGACGCTCGCTTCGTCCGCCGTCCTCGCCCAAGCCCCTGCTGCGCCGGCGTGGTCGGCGACCGCGAACGTCTCGATCGGCAGCGAGTACATCTTCCGCGGCATCTCGCAGACCGGCGGCCAGCCGACCGTGCAGGGTGGCCTCGACGTCGCGCACGCCGGCGGCTTCTACGCCGGCACCTGGGCGTCGAACATCAGCTGGCTCGAGGACTTCGGCCTCTACAACCGCTCGAGCATGGAGTGGGACTTCTACGCGGGCTTCAAGAAGAACATCGGCGCCACCGACTGGTTCTACGACGTCGGCACGATCTACTACTACTACCCGGGCCGCAGGAATCCCGGCGCCTACGACGCGAACACCTGGGAACTCTACGGCGCGCTCGGCTGGAAGTGGGCGAGCGTGAAGTTCTCCTACAGCCTGCAGGACTACTTCGGCCTGCGTCCGGACGGCGCCAAGACCGACGGCACCTTCTACGTCGACGGATCGATCGCCTACCCGGTCGGCGAGACCGGTTTCACGCTCCTCGGCCACCTGGGCTACCTCGACGTGAGGCACGACCTGGGCGGCGAGTACGAACTCTCGTACACCGACTGGCGCGCGGGCGCGTCGTACACGGTGGCCGACGGGCTCTTCAAGGGCCTCGAGATCGGCGCGTACTACTCGGGCAACAACGCCGAGTCGATCCCCTACACCGACCTCAATGGCTACGACACCGCGAAGGATCGCGGCGTCGTCTACGTGAAGAAGACGTTCTGACGCGCGAACAGCGCCCGCGGCGCCGCACGTACGCGCGGTGCCCGGGCCCCCCAACCCATCCATCCGAAGCGGAGCAACGATGAAGCTCGTCACCGCCATCATCAAGCCGTTCAAGCTCGACGAGGTCCGCGAGGCCCTGTCGGCGATCGGCGTCCAGGGCATCACCGTCACCGAAGTCAAGGGGTTCGGCCGCCAGAAAGGCCACACCGAGCTCTACCGCGGCGCCGAATACGTCGTCGATTTCCTTCCGAAGGTCAAGATCGAGGCCGCGCTGAAGGACGAGCTCGTCGAGCGCGCCATCGAGGCGATCGAGAAGGCCGCCAACACCGGGAAGATCGGCGACGGAAAGATCTTCGTCTTCGACCTGCTGCAGGTCGTGCGCATCCGCACCGGGGAGACCGGCGCGGAAGCGCTGTGAGGGGAGCCATCATGAAGAAGCTGTTGACCCTGTTCGCGCTCGTCGGCGCGTTCGCGTTCGTCGTGCCGCAAATCCACGCCCAGGACAAGGCGCCGGATGCGGCCGCGACTGCTGCCACGGCACCCGCCACCGCACCCGCCACCGCTGCACCTGCAGCGGCCACGCCCGCGGCGGCGCCCGCCGAGGCGGCGAAGCCGAAGCTCGACTCCGGCGACACCGCGTGGATGCTCACCTCCACGCTGCTCGTCATCCTGATGACGATCCCCGGACTCGCGCTGTTCTACGGCGGGCTCGCCCGCACCAAGAACGCGCTCTCGGTCCTGATGCACGTGTTCGTGATCTTCTCGCTGATCTCGGTGCTGTGGGCGGTGTACGGGTACAGCCTGGCGTTCACCGGCGAGGGATCGTACTTCGGGGGATTCGGCCGGCGGTTCCTGGCCGGCATCACGCAGGACACGATGTCGACGATGCTCGCGACGATTCCCGAACTCGTGTTCGTCGCGTTCCAGGGCACGTTCGCGGCCATCACGACCGCGCTGATCGTCGGTTCGTACGCGGAGCGCATCAAGTTCTCGGCCGTGATCGTGTTCTCGGTGCTCTGGTTCACGTTCTCGTACGTGCCGATCGCCCACATGGTGTGGGGCGGCGGCGTGCTCTCGAAGGACGGCGCGCTCGACTTCGCGGGCGGCACCGTGGTGCACATCAACGCGGGCATCGCGGGTCTCGTCGCGGCGTACGTGCTCGGCAGGCGGATCGGGTTCGGCCGCGAGGCGCTCACGCCGCACTCGGTCACGCTCACGATGGTCGGAGCGTCGCTGCTGTGGGTGGGCTGGTTCGGCTTCAACGCCGGCTCGGCCGGCGCAGCCAACGGCGCCGCGGGCCTCGCGTTCATCAACACGGTCCTCGCCACGGCGGCGGCGGTGCTGGCGTGGGCAACCGGCGAAGCGATGTTCAAGGGCAAGCCCTCGATGCTCGGCGCCGCGTCCGGTGCGGTGGCGGGACTCGTGGCGGTGACGCCCGCAGCCGGGTTCATCGGCCCGATGGGTTCGATCGTGCTGGGCCTCGTCGCCGGGTTCGCCTGCCTGTGGGGCGTCTCCGGCCTGAAGCGCCTGCTCCGCGCCGACGACTCGTTCGACGTGTTCGGCGTGCACGGCCTGGGAGGGATCGTCGGCGCGATCCTCACCGGCGTGCTGGCGGCCGAATCGCTCGGTGGCGTCAAGGGCGGCGACTTCTCGATCGCGAGCCAGGTCGTCATCCAGGTGAAGGCGGTGCTCTACACGGTCGTGATCTCCGGCGTCGTCGCCTACGTCTCGCTCAAGATCGCCTCGATCCTCGGCGGGTTGCGGGCGACCGAAGAGGAGGAGCGCGAGGGCCTCGACATCAGCTACCACGGCGAATCCGCCTATCACCACTAGGCGATCATCGGAGGCCCTCCGGGATCCTCTCCTCGATCGTTTCTCCCGGATGGCATTGCGGGACGCCCGGCGGCGTCCCGCTTTTTTTTCGCCGTTCCCGGTGCGCTAGAATGGCCCGGTCATGGTTCCGCACCTCACGACCGCCCTGTCCGGGCCGCTGCAGTCGCTCGAACGCAAGTTCCTCGAACGCATGCCGGAGATCGAGCGGTGGCTCCGCTCGAAGTGGCAGGAGCACGCGGTCCCGTTCTACGCTTCGGTCGACCTGCGCAACGCGGGCTTCAAGCTCGCGCCGGTCGACACGAACCTCTTCCCGGGCGGCTTCAACAACCTGAACCCGGCGTTCGCGCCGCTGTGCGTGCAGGCGATGCAGGCGGCGGTCGAGCGCGTGTGCGCCGATGCGCGCGGCGTGCTGCTCGTGCCCGAGAACCACACGCGCAACCTGCACTACCTCCGCAACGTCGCAACGCTCGAGGGCATCGTCAGGCAGGCGGGCCTTTCCGTACGCATCGGCTCGATCAATCCGGAGATCCGCGAGCCCGCGCGCATCGAGCTTCCGGAC
>DAOMBL010000280.1:0-1294 GCA_035427325.1 Casimicrobiaceae bacterium | reverse complement strand
CGAGCAGCCAGTGGCCCCGCCGCTCGCGGCCGGCTGGTACAACCGCCTGAAGTCGCACCACTTCGAGGCCTATCACGCGGTCGCCAACGAGTTCGGCGCGCTGATCGGCATCGATCCCTGGCTCGTCGACCCCTACTTCGGCGTGTGCGGCGAGATCAACTTCCAGGAACGCGCCGGCGAGGAGTGCCTCGCGTCGAACGTCGACTGGCTGCTCCAGCGGATCCGCGCGAAGTACGGCGAGTACGGCATCGACGAGAAGCCGTTCGTGATCGTGAAGGCCGACGCCGGCACCTACGGCATGGGCATCATGACCGTGCGCGACGCTTCCGAAGTCCAGGGGCTGAACCGCAAGCAGCGCAACAAGATGGCGGTCGTCAAGGAGGGCCTCGAAGTCACGTCGGTGATCATCCAGGAGGGCGTGCCGACCTTCGAGGCGATCGACGAGGCGATGGCCGAGCCGGTCGTCTACATGATCGACCGCTACGTCGTCGGCGGCTTCTACCGCGTGCACGCCGCGCGCGGCCGCGACGAGAACCTCAACGCGCCCGGCGCGGCGTTCGTGCCGCTCGCGTTCGAATCACCCTGCATCCCCGACCTCAAGGGGCCGGCGGGCTGCCCGCCGAACCGCTTCTACGCGTACGGCGTCGTCGCGAGGCTCGCGCAACTCGCCGCGGCGATCGAAGTCGGGCAGCTCGTCGCGCGGCCCGCGCCGGCCGCGACGCCCGCCCTCGCGTGATCGACGTCGCGTACGCGCGTCTCCTCGCGCGCTACGGAGCGTGGATGAACGAGCGGCTCTTCGCCGCCGCCGCCGCGCTTCCCGTCGTCGAGCGCACGCGCGACCGCGGCGCGTTCTTCGGCTCGATCCACCGTACGCTCGCGCACATCCTGTGGGGCGACCGCACCTGGCACGGACGCTTCGTCGGCCGCCCCCATCCGGTGGCGCCCTGGGGCGCCGACGAGCACCCGGTGTTCGACGACCTCCGCCGCGAGCGCGAGAGCACCGACCGGACGATGCTCGACTGGGCGGAGCGGCTCGACGACGGCTGGCTCGCCTCGACGCTCGAGTACCTGCCGGCGTCCGGCGGAAGGCGCCGCGCGATGCCGGCGTGGATCGCGGTGACGCACCTCTTCAACCACGGCACGCACCACCGCGGCCAGGTCACCACGCTCCTCAAGCAGGCGGGCGTCGACCCCGGCGTCACGGACCTCCCCGGCCTGCCGGGCGTCGTCCGGTTGCTCGACTAGTGGGCTGTAACGGGGGAATCGGGAGTGAGCGAATGCGTTCCGACGCCGC
>DAOMBL010000279.1:0-5273 GCA_035427325.1 Casimicrobiaceae bacterium | reverse complement strand
CGGAGTCTTCGCCTGTTCGACGAGCACCTTCAGTTCAGCGGCCGGATCGGCGCCTTGCGCTGCCGCGGCAGGCGCGAACGCGAGAACGAGCGAGACCAGGGCAACGGCGAGCGGACGATCCATGCGTGTCTTCCTTGGAGGGATGGGGAAGGCCGGCGCGCTGCCGGCGCAGAGGGCGTCCTTTTACCACCAAATCGCGCATCCGGGCCCGCGCCCGGGGACGAAGTTGCCCCCTCCCGCCCGCGATCCGAGCCTTTGCTCTAATCCGGTGCTGGACTTTTCAACCGCTTGGAGGCACCATAGCGCGCCTTTTTGTCGGCCCCGGGCCCCGCGAAGTTGCGGGGCCGATGCTTTGATGCACGGCCGGTGTCGCGCGACGCGGTCGGGTCTGCGCGAACGCATGGCGTGCCCGGGGACGGCAGAGTTCGAGTGAGGTCGACGACAGTACGATTCACCCTTCCGGAGACGCCCGAAGCCCGGATACGCCCACCGGCGGCCGGGATGAGCACCCCAGGGGCGCGACCCGCGACCCAAGGCGGCGTCCCCGGTCCCTTCGATCCGAACGGAACCCCCAGTCTGGAGACACCATGTTGAAGATCACCCGTTGGGCCGCCCTGACCGTGGCCTTGCTCATGGGCATGACCCCCGCGGTGCCCGTCGCGTTCGCGCAGGCCCAACCGGGCGCCCCTGCCGCCGATGCCGCGGCGCCCGCACCCGCCGCGGTGCAGAAGGCCCCTGCGCGCGCCACCGAAGTGGTCGACAACCCCTACGGGCTCGAGACGCTCTGGCGTTCGAGCGACATGGTCACGAAGGCGACGCTCGCCATCCTCGTGCTGATGTCGATGGGCACCTGGTACATCATCATCACCAAGATCTACGAGCAGTCGCGCGTCATCCAGGCCGCGAAGAAGGCGGACAAGGAGTTCTGGAACGCGCCGACCGTCAAGCAGGGCGCCGACCGCTTGAAGGGCGGCAGCCCGTTCCGCTTCATCGCGGAATCCGGCCTCGAGGCCTCGGAGAAGCACACCGGGATGCTCGAAGCGGTCAACATGAACGACTGGATCACGATGTCGATCCAGCGCGCGATCGAGAACGTGCAGAGCCGGATGCAGGACGGCCTCGCCTTCCTCGCGACCGTGGGCTCGACCGCGCCCTTCATCGGCCTGTTCGGCACGGTCTGGGGCATCTACCACGCGCTGACCGCGATCGGCATCGCCGGCCAGGCGTCGATCGACAAGGTCGCCGGTCCGGTGGGCGAGGCGCTGATCATGACGGCGATCGGCCTCGCGGTCGCGGTGCCCGCGGTGCTCGGCTACAACTGGCTCATCCGCCGCAACAAGTCCGCGATGGAGCGGGTGCGCGCTTTCGGCGCGGACCTCCACGCGGTGCTGCTGTCCGCGCCGAAGTCCTCGCCCGCGCGAGGCTAGCGCCATGGCGATGAGCGTCGGCCCGGCCGACGGGGAAGAGGACGAAGTCGTCTCGGCGATCAACACGACGCCGCTGGTCGACGTGATGCTGGTGCTCCTGATCATCTTCCTGATCACGATCCCGGTCGTCACCACGTCGATCCCCGTCCAGTTGCCGAAGGAAGTCAACGAGGTTCGCGAGACCAAGCCCGAGAACATCACGCTCTCGGTCGACGTCGGCGGCCGGATCTACTGGAACGACCTGCGCATCCCGACCACCGCGGCGCTGATCGACCGGCTGAAGAAGGTCGCGGTGCTCAACCCGCAGCCCGAGGTCCAGATCCGCGGTGACGGCGGCGCGAGCTACGACGCGGTCGGACGCATCATCTACGCGGTCCAGCGCGCGGGTATCGCGAAGGTCGGCTTCATCACCGAGCCGCCCGCCCGCGGTGGCTGACCGGCGAGCGAGGAACCCACGATGGCCATGAACGTCGGCACGGGAAGCTCGGGCGACCCGGACGTCATGATCGACATCAACACCACGCCGCTGATCGACGTGATGCTGGTGTTGCTCGTGATGCTCATCATCACGCTGCCGATCCAGCTCCATTCGGTGAACCTGAACATGCCGGTGGGCACCCCCCCGCCGCAGCTCGTGAAGCCGGACGTGCTGAAGATCGACATCGACGCGGACAGCCGCGTGTACTGGAACGGCGAAGTCCTGCCGGACCGCGCGACGCTCGAGGAGAAGCTCGCGGCGGCGGCGGCGCTGCCGGTCCAGCCGGAAGTGCACCTGCGCCCCGACAAGGCCTCCAGGTACGCGCAGACGGCCGCGGTGCTCGCCTCCGCCCAGCGTCTCGGTCTCACGAAGATCGGGATCATCGGCAGCGAGCAGTTCATCGAATAGCGATGCCCGGCGGGGCGCGATCCGCCCCGCGGGCACGGAGTCACGCATGGACTACGCACGACGACAGAGGGATCCGACCCGGCACGCGGTCGGCATCGCGTTCGTCATCCTGGTGCACGCGCTCGTGATCTACGCGCTCGTCACCGGGCTCGCGCGGAAGGCGGTCGAAGTGATCAAGAAGCCGATCACGGCGACGATCATCGAGGAGATCAAGCCCCCGCCGCCCCCGCCGCCCCCGCCTCCCCCGCCGAAGAAGATCATCGAGCAGCCGAAGGTCGAGGTGCCGCCGCAGCCCTACGTGCCGCCGCCGGACATCCCGCCGCCGGTCGTGCAGCAGGCGCCGACGATCACCGCGGTCGCGCCCGAGCCGCCCAAGCAGGAGTACGTGATCGCGCCGCCGCCGCCACCGGTCGTCGGGCCGCCGCCGCCGGCGCCGCCGCCGAAGCCCGCGATTCGACGCGGGATCACGCGCATCGCCGGCGACGATCCCACCTACCCGCGCGAAGCGATCCGCGCGCAGGTCGCGAAGGGGCGTGTCGTCGCGCGGCTCCTCATCGACGAGAAGGGCAACGTCACCGAGGTGATCATCGTGTCCGCCGATCCACCGCGCGTGTTCGACCGCGCCGTGAAGTCGGCGCTCGAGGAGTGGAAGTTCAAGGCCGAGGGCGAGAAGTACACCGGCGAAGTCGAGATCAACTTCACGCTGAAGGACTGAACCTGCGCGTGCTGTGGGTCGGGCTTCAGCCCGACGGTTTTTTGGCTTCAGCCCGACGGATCTTGGGCATCCACCCGTCGAACCAAGGGCATGACCGACCGGTCGCTCAGTCGCGCCGCAGGACGTAGGCGGCGCCACCCCAGGTGACTGCGCCGATCGCGACGAGCGCGGCAGCGACATGCGGCAGCGAGACCGGCTGGGCAGCGAGCCGGTACACCTCTCGCGCAACGCCGGTCACCATCTCGGGCATCGCGGTCGCGACCCCGGCCCCGGCGACGATCCACAGCGCCCACTCGAGCGGCCTGCGCCAACGCGGCGCGGTCATCGGCGCGGGCAGCGCGGCCATCACGCCTGCCGTGAACCCCGCGTCGTCGATGTGCGCAGCGCGCGCTTCGACCGCGTCGTCGGCGAGCGCGCGCTCCAGCCAGTCGGGAAAAGCAGGGTCAGACTCGACTTTTTTGTTCATCGCGGTCATCGACGAAAAGCAGGGTCAGACTCGACTTTTCTGAAACGTCACTGCGACGACTTCGAAATCTGCGATGGTTTGAACAGAAAAGTCGAGTCTGACCCTACTTTTCCCACGAGGCGAGTGCCTGCCTGAGCTTCTGCTTGGCGCGATGCACGTGCGTCTTGACCGTGCCCACCGGACAGCCCAGGACGAACGCGGCCTCCTCGTGCGACAGGTCGTTATGGTAGCACTGCACGATCGCCGCACGCTCGGCCTCGCTGAGCACCGCGAGCGCGCGCTCCATGTCGACCTTGAGTGCGGCGCCGCGCGCGTGGTCCGGCATGCCCTCGGCCGGTTCGCCTCCGGGCTCGTCGTCGTCGGCGACCTCGGTGTCGGTGTCGCCGAGCAGCGTTTCCTTGCGCTTGCGCGCGTCGGCGAGCCAGCAGTTCGTCGCGATTCGGTAGAGCCAGGTCGAAAACCGGGCTTCCTGCCGGAAGCTCCGGAGATTCCTCCACGCGAGCACGAACGTCTCCTGCGCGAGGTCGTCGGCGAGCGCGTGGTTGCCCGCGGTGAGCCGGCGCAGGCAGGCTCGCACCGCGGACTGGTGGCGTCGGACCAGTTCGGCGAACGCATGGCGGTCGTCACCGACGAGGGTCCGGGCGATGAGTTCGGCATCGGTCACCGGCGCGAGGTTACTCGGCGCGAGGAGGCGTCGTCACGCGGAGGGCGGCGGCGAAGGGGGCGACGGCGGCTCGCGGCGCACGGCGGTCATCTGCCGGTCCTCGAAGTACCAGAGGACGATGTAGGCGAGGCCCACAAACAGCAGCACGAGGCCCGGGAAATTGGGCGAACCGTCGTCGAGCATCGAGTAGGACGTGAAGCCCAGGCCAACCGCGCCGACGATGACGCCCTTGCGCAGGTCCGACCAGACGGCCTTCTCCCGCACCGCCTTGGCCCGCTCGTAGATCGGGGCCGCCGACGGGCTCGCCGCCATCGGGTTCGACCGCCCCCCCGTGACCGCGTCGAAGGCCTCGGTGGACGGTACGACGCCCTTCTCCGCCAGCCGGACCATCGTCTCGTTCAGCATGCGGGTCCTCCGCATCTTGTACCAGATGAAGAGCGCGATGACGAGGATCGGCGTCAGGAACACGAGGAAGGTCACCATGAACACGAGCCCCGCGATCCACGGTGCGCGCTCGACGAACGCCTCGAACGAGTCGTACTCGCGCTCCCCGTCGGGACCGTTCACCCGGACCTTGCCGTCCTCGCTGTCGATGATGATGGCCGCCCGGGGGGGCTTGGACTTGCCCGGGGTTGCAGGCGGGGCCGCGTCGGGCGCTGCCGCGGGCGCTTTCTCGGGGCCGGCCGCCGGAGCCTGTTCAGACGCCGCACCCGCCGCCTCGTTGGCCGCCACCACCGATTCCGGTGCCGCCGCCTGCACCGCAGGAATCGCGGTGTCGACGACGTAGTCGCCGGCGGACGAGGGCGCCAGCACGCTCGCGGCGGCAACACCCAGGACGGCTGCGGCGGCGAGGTACCCGGTCCGGTGGCGGGTGAGGAAGGCGGCGAACGCGGGCATGGCGGGAACGCTCCTGGGCGAGGATACCGTTAGGATGCAGCGTCCGGCCCGTCCGGATTCGGGCAGGATGTCCGGGCAGTGACCGTTCGGCCCCGCGCCCGGGAGGCGAGGGCGCCGGAAAGGGGGTGCTATCATCGGCCGGCCCGCCCGGACCGGCGCCCGACGTGCGCGCCCGGTGCCGAGCGGTTCGCCCGATGGCCCCGCCGCGCGACCCGACG
>DAOMBL010000278.1:0-5276 GCA_035427325.1 Casimicrobiaceae bacterium | reverse complement strand
TCGCCGGCGACACGACGCGAAAGCGCGGCGAGGTCGAGTGCTTGCTGTGCCTCGGCCAACTCCGCGCGGCTCGCGCGCGCGAGCGCGAGCAGGTCGGTCAGCACGGCGGCCGCGCGGGCGGCGTCGGCCTCGATCTGGCGGCGCGACGCGGCGAGCTCGTCGGCGGACGCCGCGTGCGCAATCGAGGCCGCGTGCAGCCGCAGCGACGCGAGCGGTGTGCGGAGTTCGTGCGCTACCTCGCTCGCCAGCTCCCGCTCGCGGGCGAGCGCGGCGTTGTAGCGCGCGACCAGCATGTCGATCGACCGCACGATCGCCTCGAATTCCTCGTGCGGCGGCGCCTTCAGCGCGGCATCGCGGTGCACGTCGAGCAGGTTCACCTGCTGGCGCAGGTCGTGCAGCGGCCGCAGGCAGCGGCGGATCGCGAAGATCAGGACGAGCGCCACCAGCGGCAGGAGCCACAGTCCGGGTGTCGCCACCTGGTCGGCGATGTCCTCCGCGAGGTCGTCGCGCTCCTGCAGGCTCAGGAGAACCGCGATCTTCAGCGCATGATCCTTGCCGTTCCAGCGCGAGAACATCCGCCACGCGACGGGCGGATCGCCGAGTTCGACGGTCTCGAACCCCTCGTTTGCGCGAAACGGCGGTATCGGCGCCTCGCCGCTGTGCGACAGGACCTTCCCCTCGGCATTCCACTGCACGATGCTGAGCGACTGCTGGTAGTCGTGCGCCTTGAGTTCGGAGAGGCCGCCCATCGCGGCCAGTTCCGACGAGCGGTGCATTTCGGCCGTCGGCTGCGACAGCATCACCGACGCGACGCTCGCGAGGTGGCCGTCGGTCAGCTCGTCGGATTCGTGGACGCCGGTCCGGTAGCCGAAATACATGAATGCCGCCCAGACGACGAAGAGGCTCCCCAGCGTCCACGCGAGGAGGTGGCCGAACAGCGAGCGTCCGGGCTTCATGTGCCGTCGTCCTCGGGAACGAAGTAGCCGATGCCCCGCATCGTGCGGATGATCCTGTCGCCGAGCTTCCTGCGCAGGAGATGCACGTGGACCTCGATCGCGTTGCTGTCGAGCGCCGCCCCCCAGTCGTAGAGACTCGCCTCGATCTGCGCGCGCGAGAGCACGCGGGGCCTGGCCTCGACGAGGACGCGCAGCAGCGCGAACTCGCGGGATGAGAGATCGACCTCCTTGCCCGACTTGCGGACCACCCGTGCCGCGGGGTCGATCTCGAGGTCGCCGTGCGTCAACAGGTTCTTCGCGCGCCCGGCGACGCGCCGGCGCTGTACGCGGATGCGCGCGGCGAGCTCGCCCGGGTCGAAGGGCTTGGTCACGTAGTCGTCGGCGCCCATGTCGAGGCCCGCGATTCGCGAGGACACCTCGTCGCGCGCCGTCATGATCAGGATCGGCATGCCCGGATCGGGCAGGCGTCCGGCCGGCGAGTTGCGGACGTAGCGCAGCACGTCCGTGCCGTCGCCGTCCGCGAGACCCAGGTCGAGGAGGACGACGTCGAACGGCTCGGTTCGCAGCGCAGCCTTGGCGCGGGCGACGCCGGGCACGACGTCCGCGGCATAACCGTCGCGCCGCAGCGCGAGCACGAGCCCACGCGCGATGCCGTCATCGTCCTCGACGATCAGGACCCTCATACCCCCGATTGTCCTCCCGAGCCTTAAGAATTCCTTAAGCTGCGCCGCCGAGCATCGCGGCGATGCCGTCGTCGAACCTCCGACTCGCCGCCTTCTCGCTGGCCGCGCTCGCGGCGATCCTGCTGTGGGATGTGTCCGGCCTCGACCTCCCGCTCGCGCGCGCCATGGGCGGTGCGGAGGGCTTTCCCCTGCGCGACACCTGGATCCTCGCGACGCTGCTCCACGCGGGCGCGCGCGACATCGCGTGGCTCGTCTTCGTCGCGCTGTGCCTGCAGGTGGCGTGGCCAGTCGGCGTGCTGCGCCAGGTGCCCTCCGCACGTCGGGTGCAGATCGTCGTTTCCGCGATGATCGCATGGGCGCTCGTCGGCCTCATGAAGTACCGGAGCCACACGAGTTGCCCCTGGGATCTCGAGGCGTTCGGCGGCGTCGCGCGCCATCTCAGCCACTGGGCCTCGTGGTCGGCCGCCGACGGCGGGCCCGGCCGCTGCTTCCCCGCAGGGCACGCGACCGCCGGGTTTGCGTTCGTCGGCGGCTACTTCGCACTGCGCCGCGACCTTCCCGAGCTCGCCGCGCGTTGGCTGGCATGCGCGCTCGCGGCCGGTGCGCTGCTCGGCGTCGTGCAGCAGCTGCGCGGCGCGCATTTCCTGAGCCACACGCTGTGGACCGCGTGGCTCTGCTGGGTGGCGTCGTGGGCTTGCGATCCCTGGTTCGCGCCGCGGGAACGCCCGGCACCCACGGTGGCGATCCGGCGATGAAGCGCCGCGTGTCCCCCACGGCCGTCGTCGTCGCGTGTGCGCTCTGGATGGCGGCGGTCGGCAATCTGCCGCTGTGGCAGCGGCTCGACGCGCTCGGGCTGCTGGGCTCGCAGCGCGGCGCGACGCTCGTCGCGGGATTCGCCGCGATCATCGCCGGCGGCATCGTGCTCGCGCTCGGAGGACTCGCGTGGCGATGGACGCTGAAGCCGGTCGCGATCGCGCTGCTCCTCGTGACCGCCGTGTCGAGTCACTTCATGCTCGCGTACGGCGTCGTGATCGACCCGGGCATGATCGTGAGCGCGGTGCAGACCAACGCGCAGGAGGCGATGCCGCTGCTGACCGGTCGCCTGGCGGCGATCGCGGGCGCGCTGGCGATCGTTCCCGGCTGGCTCGTCTGGCGCACGCCGGTCGACTACGGCTCGACGCGGAGGCAGCTCGCCCGCAATCTGTCGTTGATGACGCTGGGTGTCGCGTGCTGTCTCGTCGCAGCGTTCGCGACGCTGCATGTGTCGGCGTCGGTGATGCGCAACCACAAGGAGGTGCGCTATCTGGTCAATCCGTTCGCCGCGCTCTATTCGGCGGGGCGGGTCGCGGAGCGACGGCTCGCCCACGAGGATGCGAGTGTGCATCCGATGGGCGAGGACGCGACGCTCGCGAGCACCGAGGCGAGCGGTCGCCGGCCCACGATCCTGCTCCTGGTGCTGGGAGAGACCGCGAGGAGCGGGAACTTCGGGATCAACGGGTACGGCCGCCCGACGACGCCGTCGCTCGAGCGGGAAGGCGCGGTTTCGTTCCGCAACGCCTGGTCCTGCGGAACGAGCACGGCGGAGTCGGTGCCGTGCATGTTTTCCGGCGTGGGCCGTGCCGCGTTCGTGCGCCGGAACGGCATGCACGAAGGCCTGCTCGACGTGCTGCAGCGCGCGGGGCTCGCCGTGCTGTGGATCGACAACCAGACCGGTTGCAAGGGCGTGTGCGACCGCGTGCCGTCGGCCAGCACCGCCGGCAACACGGGCGCTGCGTGCACGGGCGGCGAGTGCTTCGACGACGTGATGCTGGAGGGACTGGACCGCCGCATCGGGGCCCTCGACCCCGAGCGCGTGGCACGTGGCCTCGTGATCGTGATGCATCCGATAGGAAGCCACGGACCGGCGTACTTCCGGCGCTCGCCCGAGTCGGCGAAGCGCTTCCTCCCTGAATGCCGGAGCACGCTGCTCGACGAATGCACGCACGACGAACTCGTCAACGCCTACGACAACTCGATCGCCTACACCGACGCGTTCCTGGGGCGTGCCATCGGCTGGCTGCGGCGCCATTCCGACCGGGCGGACACGGCGCTCGTGTACGTCGCCGATCACGGCGAGTCGCTGGGCGAGAACGGCCTCTACCTGCACGGTATGCCGTACCTGCTCGCGCCGGACGCGCAGAGGCACATTCCGTGGATCACCTGGGTTTCGGAGGGATTCCGCGCGTCCACGGGGCTCTCGGTCGACTGCCTGCGCGCGGAGGACGGGCGTCGCATCACGCACGACAGCTACTTCCATTCGGTGCTGGGCCTGATGGGCGTCGCGACGAAGGCCTACGACCCTGCGCCCGACGCCTACGCGAACTGCCGCGGCGAGCTGGCCGCGCAGGACGGGTGATTTACGACGACCCGGTCGCGCCGCCGCGCGCCCGCGTCGTCGCCGAGCTCGCGAGGACGATCGACGGGGTGCGCTTCGGGCCGCCCGATGGAAGCCTGGTTTGGCTCGCCGTCGTGCTGTCGACCGCCGCACTCGGCATCGCTGCCGTGGCGCTCGCGATGGCGCAGGACGGCGGCGTTTCGTCGCTGGACCTCCGGATCCTGCGCGCGATCGCGTCGGTGCGCACCGAGAGCCTCGACCGCTTCTTCCGTGCGGTCCACGCGCTGCAGACGCCGGCGCTGGTGATCGTGATCGGCGGCTGTGCCGCCGTGTTCGTGTGGCGGCGCCGCTGGTGGAACGCGGCGACGCTGCTCGTCGTGATCCCGGGCGGCATGCTCGCGAACAGCGCCGGCAAATGGTTCGTCCAGCGTGGCAGGCCCGACCTGCCGCGACTCGTCGCCGCGCACGGCTACAGTTTCCCGAGCGGGCACGTGGTCGCGACGACGCTCGCGTGCCTCTACCTGCTGACGATCGTGTTCCTCGCGACGACGGACCGGGCGATTCGCTTCGTCGCGATCACGGTCGCGGGTATCGTCATCGCGCTGGTCGCGGTCAGCAGGCCGTACCTGCAGGTCCACTATCCGAGCGATTCGATCGGCGCGGTGCTCGCGGGGATCGCGTGGACCTCGACGATCCTGCTCGCCGCCGGCGCGATCGAGCGGGCGAGCACGCCACGAGGGTTCGTGGAAATCGCGAATCGGTAAGCGGTGCGTCGACGGCCGGATCGACCGTCGACGCACGCTGGGGGTAGGCTGGGCCGCTGCCGCGTCGACCCACCTTCGGGCGTGAGGCGCGTTCGGGACTTCAGGGAGAGGGCGGTACGTCCTTTCGCGTTTCGACGAACTGGAGCGGCTCGTCGGACACGACGGCTCGCGGCGGGCGTACGCGTCGTGGCCTGGGCGGCTCGACCTCGTCCGCAGCCGGGGTCGCGCTGCGCGTGTGGCGAGTCTCCACCATTTCCAACCCCGAATCCGCAGGCAGCGTGTACGGTGCCGGCGGTTCGGCCGGCGCAGTCGGTTCGCGACGGGGTGCATCGTGGCGAAGCTCGTAGCGGGGCTCCGGCCGCGGAGACGCATCGGGCGAAGGAGCCTCGACCGTCGCGCCGGCAGCGGGACGTACCGAATCGCCCGGCGCCACGGTGGACGCCGCGATCGGCGCGGGCGCGGCGGGGCTCGTGGCCGCGTACATCGCCGCCGCCGTCAA
>DAOMBL010000277.1:0-5287 GCA_035427325.1 Casimicrobiaceae bacterium | reverse complement strand
GACGAAATCGACCGTCTCCTTGTCGATGTCGGCGGTGAGTTCGTCCGCGATCTTCTGCAGCCGGCATTCGGTGTAGCGCATCGCCGCCGCGTTGTCGCCGTCGACCGAGCCGAAGTTGCCCTGTCCGTCGACGAGCGGGTAGCGCAGGCTGAAGTCCTGCGCCATGCGCACCAGCGTGTCGTAGATCGCCATGTCGCCGTGCGGGTGGTACTTCCCCATCACGTCGCCGACCACGCGGGCGCATTTGACGTACGGCCGGTTGTGGACGATGTTCGCCTCGGCCATCGCGTAGAGCACCCGCCGGTGGACCGGCTTCAGGCCGTCGCGCACGTCGGGCAGCGCCCGGCCCACGATCACGCTCATCGCGTAATCGAGGTAGCTGTGCCGCATCTCGGCTTCGAGGCTGACCGGAAGGGTTTCCTTGGCGAACGTGTCCATGCGGGGCGGATTTCCAGAGTTTTGGGCCGCCGGGCGCCTGACGCCCGTGAAAACCGGCGTCGCCCGGAAACACCGCTCATCCGGGAGGTTTACGTCCCGTAGGGACCGGCGGAAACGCCGGCGGCGGCTCGGCGGGCTCGCCGGAGGCCATTGATATCCTTGAATTTTAGCATGGCGTTGTATCGCCGCGACACCCGGTGGGCGCGCATCGCGGCGGAACGTCCCGTTCTTTGCGCCGCGGAAAAGCGCTGTGCTATAGTCGTGGCGGAATAAAGCATCTGGCGCGTCAGGGATTTACCGACGTACCGACCGGCTGGACCATCGAAAACTTCGTCAAAACCAATTCCAAAGGGGTGAAACAATGACTCGTCGTCTCCTTTCCGCTGCTGCCATCGGCGCACTCGCCTCGGTGCTGGCAGGCGCCGCCGACGCGCAGACCCGCGGATACGTCGCCGGCGTCGGTGAGTGCACGACGCCTGCGTGCGGATACGTGCAATCGTTCGCGGCGACGCCGGGCAACAACATCGTCCGCAGCGCGGTGTACAACGGCACGGCGGGCATCTCCGGGAACCTGTGCTACCGCACCGGATACTGGGCACCCTCGATGGCGATCGCGGCCTGCGATCCCGACCTCGTGCCGAAGCCCGTCGCAGCGGCGGCCCCGACCCCGGCGCCGGCGGCCCGTCCGGCTCCGGCTCCGGCTCCGGCCCCTGCTCCGGCCCCTGCGGCTCGTCCGGCGCCCGCTCCGGCGGCTCCTGCTGTCATGAAGATCACGCTGGCGTCGAAGGCGCTGTTCGACTTCGACAAGGCGGTCCTGCGTCCCGACGGCAAGGCGGCGATCGACTCCGAGATCATCGCGAAGCTGCCGCAGGTGCAGAAGCTCGAGCTTGTGCTGGTCACCGGCCACACCGACCGCATCGGCACCCAGCAGTACAACCAGAAGCTCTCCGAGCGTCGCGCCGATGCCGTCCGCGACTACCTGGTGAGCAAGGGCGTGCCGAAGGACAAGATCGAGACCCTCGGCATGGGCAAGACGCAGCCGCTGCCGGGCGTCGTCTGCAACATGACCGCGATGAAGGAGTTGATCGCGTGCCTGCAGCCGAACCGCCGCGTCGAAGTCGAAGTCAAGGGCGAAGCGGTCAAGCGCTGATCGCGAATTCGCCGACGCACGAAGCCCCGCTCCGGCGGGGCTTCGCGTTTCTGGCGTCCGGACGGCATCGGACGCCTCCTGCGAACGCGTCCGCGGGCCGCACCCGGCACTCGCCGCAGCCACGCGCCCCGATAGAATCGCGCGGATGACGATGCCCGTCGCACCGAACGTGGTCGACCTCGCAATCCACGCCCGCTACATCGCGCCGGTCGAGCCCGCCGGCGTGCTCGAGCACCACGCGGTGGTGGTCGACGCAGGACGCATCGTCGATCTCTGCCCGTCGAAGGAGGTCGCGGCCAGCTACGCTCCGCGGAAGAGCGTCGACCTGCCGACGCACGTCGTGATCCCGGGACTCGTCAACGCCCATGCGCACTCCGCGATGGCGCTCTTTCGCGGCGTCGCGGACGACGTCGCGCTCGCGCGGTGGCTGCACGAACACATCTGGCCGCGCGAGGGCCGCCACGTGTCGCCGGAGTTCGTGCGCGACGGCACGCTGCTCGCGTGTGCCGAGATGCTCGCGGGCGGCATCACCTGCTGCAACGACATGTACTTCTACCCGGAGGCCTCCGCGCAGGTGTTCGAGGAGGTCGGGATGCGGGCGATGATCGGCTTGCCGGTCCTCGACTTCCCGACCGCGTACGCCGCCGACGCGGACGGCTACCTGCGGGCGGGAATGGCCGCGCGCGACCAGTTCAGGCACGCCCGCCGCCTCGCCTTCTCGCTGGCGCCGCACGCCCCCTACACGGTGGGCGACGCGAGCTTCGAGAAGATCGTCACGCTCGCGCGGCAACTCGACCTGCCGATCCAGACCCACCTGCAGGAGTCGCGCGCGGAACGGGACGACGCGCTCGCCGCGCACGGCGAGACGCCGCTCGCCCGGCTCGACCGCCTCGGCGTCACCGGCCCGGGGTTCGTCGCGATCCACGCCGTCCATCCCGGCACGGGCGACGTCGAGCGGCTCGCCCGGCAGGGCTGTCACGTCGTGCACTGCCCGGCCTCCAACATGAAGCTCGCGAGCGGCGCCGCACCGGTCGCGCGCTACCTCGCCGCGGGCGTGAACGTGGCGCTCGGCACCGATGGCGCAGCATCGAACAACCGGCTGGACCTCTTCGCGGAGATGCGGCTCGCGTCGCTGCTCGCGAAAGTGGTCTCGGGCGACGCGGCGCTGCTCCCGGCCTCCGACATCCTGCGGATGGCGACGCTCGGCGGGGCGCGCGCGCTCGGACTGGAAGCGCGCATCGGCTCGCTCGTCCCCGGCAAGGCCGCCGACCTCGTTGCCGTCGACTTTGCGTCGATCGCGCTCGCGCCCTGCTACGATCCGGTCTCGCACCTGGTGCACGCCGCGGGGCGCGAGCACGTGACCGACGTCTGGATCGACGGCGAGCGCGTGGTCGAACGCCGCGCGCTCGCCGGGCTGGAACCGGCTGCGATCGCCGCGCGGGCGGCACTGTGGCGCGACCGGATCGCCTGAGACCCCGACGATGACCGCCCCGCTCCCCGCTGCGCCGGCGAACGCCGATCCCGCCGAACTCGCGAAGTTCGGCGCGCTGGCGCACCGCTGGTGGGACCCGGAGAGCGAGTTCAAGCCGCTGCACGACCTGAACCCGCTGCGTCTCGACTGGATCGACGGGGCCTGTGGCGGTCTCGCCGGCAAGCGCGTCGTCGACGTGGGATGCGGAGGCGGCATCCTGGCCGAGTCGATGGCCGCGCGCGGAGCGGACGTGCTCGGCATCGACCTCGCCGAGAAGCCGCTCGGCGTGGCGAAGCTGCACCGGCTCGAGAGCGGCGTCGCGGTCGACTACCGCCTGGTCGCCGCGGAAGTCCTGGCCCGGGAGTCGCCGGCGGGCTTCGACGTCGTCACCTGCATGGAACTGCTCGAGCACGTGCCCGATCCGGCCTCGACGATCGCCGCGTGCGCTTCGCTCGCGAAGCCCGGTGGATGCGTCGTGTTCTCGACGATCAACCGCAATGCGAAGTCCTACGTGCACGCGATCGTCGGCGCGGAGTACCTGCTGCGCCTGCTCCCGCGCGGCACGCACGACTGGACCCGGTTCCTCACGCCATCCGAAGTCGCCCGGCACGGGCGGAACGCCGGCCTCGAACTCGCGCGGCTCGCCGGGATCGCCTATCACCCGCTCACCCGGATCTACCGATTGGTCGAGGACACGTCGGTCAATTATCTCGCGGCGTTCCGACGCGCGCCGGAATGACATCGCCGCTCGACATCGACGCGGTGCTGTTCGATCTCGACGGCACGCTCGCCGACACCGCGGGCGACCTCGCCGGCGCGCTCAACCTGTTGCGCGCGGACCGCGGCCTCGCCCCGCTGCCGGTCGAGACACTGCGGCGACACGCGAGTTCGGGCGCTCGCGGGCTCCTCGGTGCGGGCCTCGGACTCACGCCGGAAGACGAGGGGTACGACGCCGCGCGGAGGGCTTTCCTCGAACGCTACGCGTCCTGCCTCGCCGACACGACGCGCCTGTTCGAAGGTGTCGAGGAGATGCTCGGCACGATCGAGTCGCGCGGGCTGGCGTGGGGCATCGTCACCAACAAGGCGGAACGATTCACCGGACCGGTGGTGCACGCCCTGGGCCTCGCGCGCCGGGCCGGCGCGATCGTCTCGGGCGACACGACGCCGCACCCCAAGCCGCATCCCGCGCCGCTCCTGCACGCCGCGGCCGCGCTCAGGCTCGCGCCCGGGCGCTGCGCGTACGTCGGCGACGACCGCCGCGACATCGACGCCGGCAACGGAGCGGGCATGCCGACGCTCGTCGCGAACTGGGGCTACCTCGGCGACGGTGAACCGGCTTCCGCGTGGCCGGCCCGCGCCTGGCTCGAGCGGCCCGCCGACCTGCGCGCCTGGCTGCCTGCGCAGGACGCCCGCTGACTTTCGGCCCCTGGGGGACCTTCCTCCCGGGTGGTCCCCCCGCCCCGATTCAAGGGCACGCGGCGGCGTTCACGATCAGGAGTTCGCGCGCATCGGCGCCGCGCGCGCCGCCGATGCGCACCGGGCGGCTCGCGACGAGCGGACGCAGCACCGCGCCGGTGACGTCGTCGGGCTCGCGCAGCGGAATGCCGTTCGCCTGCAGCAGGCGGTCGCCCTTCGCGAGTCCGAGCATCGTCGCGAAACCGCCGTCCTCGCGCACGACGAGGGCGCCGCCTTCGGCGGCGAGCATCGCGCGCCAGCTCTCCGGCTGTGCGATCAGCCCCTCGAGGAGTTCTGCATGCAGCTTGAGCACCGGTCCGGCGAAGCCGGCGGGCACCGCGCAGGCGGGATTCGCCGCGGGCCGGACGCTCGCCGTCTTCTGCGGACTCGCGGCCTGCCCCGCGCCTGGCGCGCGCGAGGTCCGCGGATCGGCCGCACCACCCGCAGGGGGGTCGCGGCGCAGTTCGATCGTCCGCTCTCCCGTGGCGTCCCGCAGCCGCACCTGCGTCGCATCGATCGATGCGAGCGTCGTGCCGGGCACGACTTCGCTTCCGCGGGTGACCACGCGCACGCCCTCGCGCGTTCGGAATACCGCCAGGCCACCGCCGTCGCGCTGGGCCAGCACGCCCAGGAGCCTCATCTCCCCCGGAGGCGGCGCGTCCGGCGCGGGTGCGCCCGAGGCGTTCGCCGACCCCAGTCCCGACGCGACGATGGCCCCCGCTGGGTCGGCAGGTGCCGCGGACATCTTCGACGCAGGAGCCGGGCCGCACCAC
>DAOMBL010000276.1:0-5302 GCA_035427325.1 Casimicrobiaceae bacterium | reverse complement strand
CAATCCCAAGCTGGAGCCGATCGGCACGCGCATCTTCGGGCCGGTGACGCGCGAGTTGCGCACCGAGCGCTTCATGAAGATCGTGTCGCTCGCGCCCGAAGTCCTGTAAGGAGCGTCGCCATGCGCAAGATCAGGAAGGGCGACAACGTGGTCGTGCTCGCGGGCCGCGACAAGGGCAAGCGGGGCGACGTCTCGCGCGTCGTCGACGCGTCGCACGTCGTCGTCAACGGCATCAACACGGTGAAGCGCCACACGCGGCCCAACCCGCTGAAGAACCAGCCGGGCGGCATCGTGACCCGGGAGGCCCCGATCCACGTGTCGAACGTGGCGATCTGGAACCCGGTCACGAAGAAGGCGGACCGCGTGGGCTTCCGGACGCTGGAGGACGGCCGCAAGGTCCGCTTCTTCAAGTCGACCGGCGAGCAGATCGGGGCATGAGGAGACGACGATGGCCCGCCTGAAGGATTACTACCGCAAGGAAGTCGTGCCCGCGCTGGTCAAGCAGTTCGGCTACGCGTCGGTGATGCAGGTTCCCCGCCTCGAGAAGATCGTCCTCAACATGGGCGTCGGCGAGGCCACGGGCGACAAGAAGTTCCTCGAGAACGCGGTCGCCGACATGCAGAAGATCGCCGGCCAGAAGCCGGTGGTGACCAAGGCCAGGAAGGCGATCGCCGGGTTCAAGATCCGCGAGGGATATCCGATCGGCTGCATGGTGACGCTCCGGCACGACCGCATGTACGAGTTCCTCGACCGGCTGATCACGATCGCGCTGCCCCGCGTCCGCGACTTCCGCGGCGTGTCGGGGCGCGGTTTCGACGGCCAGGGGAACTACAACATGGGCGTCAAGGAACAGATCATCTTCCCGGAGATCGAGTACGACAAGATCGACACGCTCCGCGGGATGAACATCACGATCACGACGAGCGCGAAGACCGACGCCGAAGCGAAGGCGCTGCTCTCCGCGTTCCGTTTCCCGTTCAAGAACTGAGAGCCCACGCCATGGCCAAGCTGGCTGTGATCAACCGCAACGAGAAGCGCAAGAAGCTGGTCGCGAAGTACGCGAAGCGGCGGGCGGCCCTCGAGGCGATCGTCGACAACGCCCGCGCCTCCGACGAGGAGCGCTACGCGGCGCGCCTGAAGCTGCAGCAACTGCCCCGCAACGCCAATCCGACGCGCGTGCGCAGCCGCTGCTCGCTCACCGGCCGGCCGCGCGGCGTCTATTCGAAGTTCGGCCTCGGCCGCAGCAAGCTGCGCGATTACATCATGCGCGGCGAGGTGCCCGGCGTCGTCAAGGCCAGCTGGTAACGGATGCACGAGGTGAAGCATGAGCATGACTGATCCCATCGCCGACATGCTGACGCGCATCCGCAACGCGCAGATGATCGAGCGGGCCACGGTCGAGATGCCCTCGTCCAAGGTCAAGGTCGCCATCGCGAAGGTCCTCAAGGACGAGGGCTACATCGACGGCTACAAGCTGGGCGGCGAGAACGCGAAGCCGGTCCTCGAGATCGCGCTGCGCTACCACGCCGGCCGCCCGGTGATCGAGAAGATCGAGCGCGTGAGTTCGCCGGGGCTGCGCGTGTACCGCGGCAAGGACGAGATGCCGCGCGTGATGAACGGGCTGGGCATCGCGATCGTGTCGACGTCGCGCGGCGTGATGACCGACCGCAAGGCGCGGGCCGATGGCGTCGGAGGCGAAGTCCTCTGCATCGTCGCGTAACGGAGCCGCCATGTCCCGAATCGGCAATCTCCCCATTGCGCTGCCCGCGAAGGTCGACGTGACCATCGCCGGCGACGAAGTCACCGTGAAGGGCCCGCTGGGCTCGCTGTCGCGCCGCGTGGCGGCCGGCGTCACCGTGGAGAAGGAAGGCGGATCGATCGTCTGCAAGGCGGCGGGTCCGGAATCGAAGGCGCTGCACGGCACCACGCGCGCGCTTCTCGCCAACATGGTGCGCGGCGTCTCGCAGGGCTTCGAGAAGAAGCTCACGCTGGTCGGCGTCGGCTACCGGGCGCAGGCGTCCGGCGACAAGGTCAACCTGTCGCTCGGCTTCTCGCACCCGGTCGTCCACGTGCTGCCGAAGGGCGTGAAGGCCGAGACCCCGGTCCAGACCGACATCGTGATCAAGGGCATCGACCGCCAGCAGGTCGGCCAGGTCGCCGCCGAGATCCGCGCCTATCGCCCGCCGGAGCCCTACAAGGGCAAGGGCGTGCGCTACGCGGACGAGCGCGTCGTGCTCAAGGAAACGAAGAAGAAGTAATTCGAACGTCGCAAGGTGCCACGATGAACAAGAAGCAAGCCCGCATCCGCCGCGCGCGCCAGACGCGGATCCGCATCGCCCTGCAGGGCGCGACGCGGCTCGTCGTCAGCCGGTCGAACGCGCACATCTACGCGCAGATCGTGGCGCCGGACGGCGGCCGCGTGCTCGCCAGCGCCTCGACGCTCGAGGGCGAGGTGCGCAAGGACCTGCCGAACGGTGGCAACACCGCGGCCGCGGCCGTGGTCGGCAAGCGCATCGCCGAACGCGCGAAGGCGCTCGGCATCGAACAGGTCGCGTTCGACCGCTCGGGCTACCGCTTCCACGGGCGCGTGAAGGCGCTCGCCGAGGCGGCGCGCGAAGGCGGCCTCAAGTTCTAGGAATCCATCCATGGCGAACCCACGCAGCAACGCTCCCAGGCAGCAGCAGGCGGACGACCGCGGCGACGGCCTGCGGGAGAAGATGATCAGCATCAACCGCGTCACCAAGGTGGTGAAGGGCGGGCGCATCATGGGCTTCGCGGCGCTGACCGTCGTCGGCGACGGCGACGGCCGCGTCGGCATGGGCAAGGGCAAGGCGAAGGAAGTCCCGGTCGCGGTCCAGAAGGCGATGGAGCAGGCCCGGCGCAACATGGTGAAGGTGCGGCTGCGCAAGGGCACGCTTCACCACGCGGTGGAAGGTCGCCACGGCTCGACGCGCGTCTACATGCAGCCGGCGTCCGACGGCACCGGCGTGATCGCCGGAGGCGCGATGCGCGCGGTCTGCGACGTCGTCGGCGTCACCAACGTCCTCGCCAAGTGCCACGGGCCCACCAACCCGTACAACGTGGTGCGCGCGACGCTGAACGCGCTCGAGTCGATCAGCTCGCCGGCCGACATCGCCGCGAAGCGCGGCAAGACGGTCGACGAGATCCTGGGGGCGTGACGATGAGCGCGAAGAAGACGATGAAGGTCACGCTGGTGCGCGGAGTTCCTCGCACGCGCGGCGACCATCGCGCGACGGTGCGCGGGCTCGGCCTCAAGTGGACGAACCACACGGTCGAGGTCGAGGACACGCCGTCGGTGCGCGGCATGGTGAACAAGGTGAGCTACCTCGTGAAGATCACCGGGTAGCGCGAGCGGAGCGAGAGCATGCGACTCAACACGATCAAGCCGGCCACGGGCAGCAACAAGGCGAGGAAGCGCGTCGCGCGCGGCATCGGCTCGGGCTCCGGCAAGACCGGCGGGCGCGGGCACAAGGGCCAGAAGGCGCGGTCGGGCGGATTCCACAAGGTCGGCTTCGAGGGCGGCCAGATGCCGCTGCAGCGGCGCCTGCCGAAGCGGGGCTTCGTCTCGATGTCGCGCGACGACACCGCGGAAGTGCGGCTGTCCGAACTCGCGCGGCTGCCGCTCGAGGAGATCGACCTGCTCGCGCTCAAGGCGGCGGGGATCGTCCCGGCGACCGCCCGGGCGGCGAAGGTGATCCGTACGGGCAAGCTCGAGAAGGCGGTGAAGCTCACGGGCGTGCTCGCGACCAAGGGTGCCCGGGCGGCGATCGAGGCCGCCGGCGGCAGCGTGGCCTAGCGGGACGGGAAGAGCGACGACGTGGCAACGACGGTCAATCCTGCGCTGAAGGGCGGGTCGCGGTACGCCGATCTCAAGCGGCGGCTGTGGTTCCTGCTGGGCGCTCTCGTCGTCTACCGGATCGGGACGCACATCCCGGTGCCCGGGATCAACGCGCAGGTGCTCGAGGACCTGTTCCGCTCGCAGCAGGACGGCATCCTCGGCCTGTTCAACGTCTTCTCGGGAGGTGCGCTGTCGCGCTTCTCGATCTTCGCGCTCGGGATCATGCCGTACATCTCGGCGTCGATCATCATGCAGCTCGCCACGGTGGTCGTCCCGTCGCTCGAGGCGCTGAAGAAGGAAGGCGAGGCCGGCCGGCGCAAGATCACGCAGTACACGCGCTACGGGACGCTGGGGCTGTCGTTCTTCCAGGCGCTCGGCATCTCGCTCGCGCTCGAATCGCAGGCCGGCCTCGTGCTCGACCCGGGCCTCGGGTTCCGGCTGGTGTCCGCCGTCACGCTGGTCACCGGCACGATGTTCCTGATGTGGCTCGGCGAGCAGATCACCGAGCGCGGGCTCGGCAACGGCATATCGCTCATCATCTTCGCGGGCATCGCGGCGGGGCTTCCGAACGCGATCGGGCTGACGCTCGAACAGGCGCGCACCGGCGCGTACTCGATCCCGCTGGTGCTCGGCATTGTGGCGCTGGTCGTGATCGTCACCGCGTTCGTCGTGTTCGTCGAGCGGGCGCAGCGCAAGATCCTGGTGAACTACGCGAAGCGGCAGGTCGGCAACCGGGTCTACCAGGGCCAGAGCTCGCACCTCCCGCTCAAGCTCAACATGGCCGGGGTGATTCCTCCGATCTTCGCGTCGTCGATCATCCTGTTCCCGGCCACGCTCGCGCAGTGGTTCGGCACCGGCGAAGGGACGATCTGGCTGCGCGACTTCGCCGCGGCGCTGAGCCCCGGCCAGCCGGTCCACGAGATCCTGTACGCCGCGGCGATCATCTTCTTCTGCTTCTTCTACACCGGGCTGCAATACAACCCGAAGGAGACGGCGGACAACCTGAAGAAGAGCGGGGCGTTCATCCCGGGGTACCGGCCGGGCGAGCAGACCGCGAAGTACATCGAGAAGATCACGCTGCGGCTGACGCTGATCGGTTCGCTGTACCTGGTGATCGTGTGCTTCATTCCGAACTTCCTGATCGCGTGGAAGAACGTGCCGTTCTACTTCGGCGGGACCTCGCTCCTGATCATCGTGGTGGTCACGATGGACTTCATGACGCAGGTGCAGGCCTACATGATGTCCCAGCAGTACGAGAGCCTGCTGAAGAAGGCGAACTTCAAGGGCGGAGTCCCGAGTCGCTGATGGCCAAGGAAGACACGATACAGATGCAGGGGGAGGTGGTGGAGATGCTGCCCAACGCCACCTTCCGCGTGAAGCTCGAGAACGGGCACGTGGTGCTGGGCCACATCTCCGGGAAGATGCGGATGCACTACATCAAGA
>DAOMBL010000275.1:0-5345 GCA_035427325.1 Casimicrobiaceae bacterium | reverse complement strand
CCAGGCGCGCTCGCCCGCTTCCGCGAGCATCGCGAGCGCGCGCTTCTCGTGCTCTGGCGCGACGACGATCGCGAGGCCGACGCCGCAGTTGAACACCCGCAGCATCTCGGCGTCGTCGACGCGGCCGTGCCGCGCGAGCCAGTCGAACACCGCGGGGCGCTTCCAGCTCGCGCGCTCGAGCCGCGCCTGGACGCCGGCCGGAAGCATGCGCGGCACGTTCTCGGTGATCCCGCCGCCGGTGATGTGCGCCATGCCCTTGACCGGAAGCTCGCGCAGGAGCGCGAGCACCGGCTTCACGTAGATGCGCGTGGGCGCCATCAGCGCATCGGCGAGCGTGGCGCCGTCGAACGCCGAGCGGAGGTCCGCCTTCGCCTCGTCGACGATGCGGCGGACGAGCGAGTAGCCGTTCGAGTGCGGTCCGGACGACGCGAGGCCGAGCACCGCGTCGCCGGCGACGATGCTCCTGCCGTCGACGATGCGGGACTTCTCGACCACGCCGACCGCGAAGCCCGCGAGGTCGTACTCGCCCTCCGCGTACATCCCCGGCATCTCGGCGGTCTCGCCGCCGATCAGCGCGCAGCCGGCGAGTTCGCAGCCGCGTGCGATGCCCTGCACGACGCGCGAGGCGACGTCGACGTCGAGGCGCCCGCACGCGTAGTAGTCGAGGAAGAACAGCGGCTCGGCCCCCTGCACGAGGATGTCGTTCGCGCTCATCGCGACGAGATCGATGCCGATCGTGTCGTGCCGGTCGAGCGCGAAGGCGAGCTTGAGCTTGGTGCCGACACCGTCGGTCCCGGCGACCAGCACGGGCTCCCGGTAACGCTTCCCGATCTCCACGAGCGCGCCGAAGCCGCCGATGCCGGCGAGCACCTCGGGACGCATCGTGCGCCGCGCGAAGGGCTTGATGCGCTCGACGAGCGCGTCGCCCGCGTCGATGTCGACGCCGGCGTCGCGGTACGAGAGTCCTGGGGTCGGGGAGGGATCGGCGGGCGGCATCGCTTCGGCCCGGCAGCCGGGGGGCGGATTAGGCGCGGGGGCCGCGAACGCGGTACAGTTCGACGCCCTTCGAGCGCGCGAATTCTACCGGAAATGGATCCCCGACGTCCCGATGAACCGGCTGCGGAGCCGTCCCCCGCGGCGGCGCCGCACCGGCCGGTCACGATCCCGCAGTACCTGTGGGTCGCCGGGGCCGCGATCGTCGTCGTGCTGGCGCTCCACTTCCTGGGGCCGGTCCTGACGCCGTTCCTGATCGGCGCGATCTTCGCCTACCTCGGCACGCCGATCGTCGACGCGATGCAGCGCCGCGGACTCCCGCGCGCCGTCGGCACGACGCTCACGGTGCTGCTGTTCGTCGTCGCGGCGCTCGCCGTGCTGCTCGTGCTCGTCCCGCTCGTCCAGGCGGAACTCGGGCTCGCGATGAAGAAGCTGCCGGACCTCGCGGGCCGGCTGCTCGCGGACCTCGCTCCCTGGGTCGAGCGCAACCTCGGCATCACGCTCGCGTTCGACCTCGCGACGATGCGCGAACTGCTCGCCGAGAACGTCGAGAGCGCGAAGGAGCTGAGCCTGCGCCTGCTCTCCGGCCTTCGCGCGGGCGGGGTGCTCGCGCTCGCGATCATCGTCAACGCCGTGCTGATCCCGGTCGTGATGTTCTACCTGCTGCGCGACTGGTCGATGATCTGGGAGCGCTTCTTCGAGCTGGTGCCGCACCGCTGGCGCGCGCGGACGCGCCAGATCAGCGGCGAGGTCGACGCCGTGCTCGCCGAGTTCCTGCGCGGGCAGGGGCTCGTGATGGTGTCGCTCGCGCTCTACTACATGATCGGCCTGTCGATCGCGGGGCTGCAGTACGCGCTGCCGATCGGGGTGCTCACCGGCCTCCTCGTGTTCATCCCCTACGTCGGCTTCGGCACCGGCTTCGTGCTCGGCATGATCGCCGCGCTCCTGCAGTGGAACGGCGTCGGGCCGTTCCTCGCGATCCTCGCGGTCTACATGGTCGGGCAGGTGCTGGAGAACTACGTGCTGATCCCGTGGCTCATCGGCGATCGCATCGGACTCCATCCGCTCGCGGTGATCTTCGCCTGGCTCGCGTTCGGCACGCTGTTCGGATTCGCCGGCGTGCTGCTCGCGCTGCCCGCGTCGGCCGCGCTGCTCGTCGGCCTGCGGCACCTGCGTGCCGCGTACCGCCAGAGCGCGCTCTACGGCGAAGACCCCGACGAGGCGTAGCCCACCGCAGCGCGCTCCGCGGGCGGCCCACCCCTGCCGTTTCCATCGCACGACGGTGACCGAGCAACTCGTCTTCGACCTCGCCGCTCCTGAGGCGCCGACCTTCGCGACCTTCGTCGCCGGGCGCAACGCGGAGGCGGTTGAGGCGCTCCGGCGCGCCGCGGAGGGCGGTCTCGCCGAGACCGGGATCGTCGTGTGGGGGGCGCCGGGGGTGGGCAAATCGCATCTGCTCGCCGCGACCTGCGCCGCGGCCCGCGCGGCGGGCCGGACCGCGATCCATGGTGCCGAGGTCCCGGACGGGCCTGCGTCGGTGGAACCGCGCATGCTGGTCGCGCTCGACGACGTCGGGCGCATCGGCGCGGCGGCGCAGGCGCGGCTCTTCACGCTCTACAACGCGCTCCGGGAGTGCGGCGGGACGCTGGTGGCGGCGTCCGACGCGCCGCCCGCCCGGCTGGCGCTGCGCGACGACCTGCGGACCCGGCTCGCCTGGGGACTGGCCTACGAGATCGTGCCGCTCGCCGACGCCGACAAGCCGGCCGCGCTCGCGGCCTACGCGCGCGCGCGCGGATTCGCGCTCGACGACGAGGTGATCGCGTACCTGCTCGCGCACGGCCGGCGCGACATGCGCTCGCTCGTCGCGACGCTCGCCGCGCTCGACCGGCGATCGCTCGCGCTCAAGCGGCCGGTGACGGTGCCGCTCCTCCGCGAGTGGATGCAGCGGACCCTCGACCCGGATCCGCCGGCGGCGTCCTCGCTGCCGCGGGACTGAAGCAATCGAACCGGGCCGAAATCGCCGGCCGCAGGCGTGTCAACCCGTCCGGAGGGAGGACCGTTATGGGCGCCGACGCAGTGAATTGGCGTCGACCTCCCGTCAACTGAGGATCGTTTCGAATGACCGCAAGCTCCACGGCTCCGTTCGTATCGGCGTCCGCGGCTTCTGCGCACGCAACGTCGTCCGCTCCGTCGGCGCGCGTCGCGCCCGCGGGGGTCAGGATTCTCTTGACGAACCGGAAGCTGGCGGCCGCGTCAGGCCCTACCGCCGCGGTTGCGAGACCCAAGGCGATGCACCCGATGGCCCGGCGGGCGACCACCCCGTCGGACCGGAGCGCTCTCCCGTCGATCGCCTCCGGCGCCCTGGCGCCGGCCCGGGGAGTGCCGGCGCAGTGACCCGCCCGTCTATCCCGGGGCGCCGTCAGGGGCGTCGGGGTTGCGGAACCGGGCCATTCGTCGTAGGATTTCAAGGCTTTGGAACACTCTTGGTTCGCAGCGGTCCCTCGGGGCCGGAACCATCCACCCACATCACCAGCTTTCACTGAGGGACACCCCATGAGCAAGCTCCTCGTTGCGCTGATCGCGGCCTCGTTCGCGACCGTTGCCGGCGCGCAGGCCGGCGCCACCGCCAAGCAGAAGCAGCAGGAAGTGCAGCAGGTCACCCAGCAGGCGGCCCAGCAGAACACCGCCCAGAGCGAAGCCGCGGCGGTCGCCAAGGCGAAGACCGAGAAGGGCACGCCGAAGGACCTGCAGGGCAAGAAGGCGAAGCAGCAGGCCGTCGCTTCGACGACGCAGGCCGCCGCGCAGGCCGACACCGCGCAGGGCGAAGCCGCTGCGGTCGCCAAGGCGAAGTCGGAGAAGGGCACGCCGAGGGTCGCCAAGCCGAACTTCAAGGATCCGGCGGTCGAGAAGCAGATGCAGAAGGCCGCGACGCAGTAACACGTTCGCGTTCTCCAGGCATCGAAAGGCAGGGGCGCGTGCGCTCCTGCCTTTTCTTTTTTCACCGGACGAGGCGATGAGGGAAATCGCGCCCGCGAGGCCGTCGGTCACCGTTGCCGCGATCGTCGAGCGCGATGGCGCGTTCCTGCTCGTGCGTGAACGCACGCGCAGCGGCCTCAAGCTGAACCAGCCGGCGGGCCATCTCGAGCCGGGCGAATCGCCGCAACAGGGTGCCGCGCGCGAGACGCTCGAGGAGGCGGCGTGGCGCGTCGAGGCGACCGCCCTGGTCGGCATCTACCGGTGGGAAGCGCCCGACAACGGCGCGACCTTCGTGCGCTTCGCGTACGCGGCGCGTCCGCTCGTGCAGGTGCAGGGCCGCGCGCTCGACGAGGGCATCGTCGAGGCGCTGTGGCTTCCCTACGACGAGATCCTCGCGCGCCGGAGCGAACACCGCAGTCCGCTGGTCCTGCGCTCGATCGACGATTTCCGGGCCGGGCGACGCTGGCCGCTCGACGTCGTCGAGGACGTGGTCGGCGAGGGCGCGGGACTCGCCCGCCGATGAAGCGCGAGCGTGTCGTCGTCGGGCTGTCGGGAGGGGTGGACTCCTCGGTGGCCGGGCTGCTCGAACGGGACGCCGGCCACGGGGTGGTCGGCGTCTTCATGAAGAACTGGGAGGGCGACGAGGAGTGCCGGTGGCGCGAGGACCTGGTCGACGCGGCCGCGGTCGCCGATGTCCTGGGTATCGAACTCGAGGCGGTCAACTTCGCCGCCGAATACCGCGAGCGCGTGTTCGCGAGCTTTCTCGCCGACTACCGTGCCGGACGGACGCCGAATCCCGACGTCCTGTGCAACAGCGAGATCAAGTTCCGCGCGTTCCTCGACCACGCGCTCGCGCTCGGCGCCGACCGCATCGCGACCGGTCACTACGCCCGCGTGCGCCGCGCCGGCGGGCGCGTCGAACTCCTCAAGGCGACGGACGCAGGCAAGGACCAGAGCTATTTCCTGCACCGGCTGACGCAGGAACAGCTCGCGCCGGTGTCGTTCCCGGTGGGCGAACTCACGAAGCGCCGCGTCCGGGAGATCGCGCGCGACGCCGGATTGCCGACCCACGCGAAGCGCGACTCGACCGGGATCTGTTTCATCGGCGAGCGGCCGTTCCGCGCGTTCCTCGCGCGGTATCTGCCGCGCGAGCCGGGCCCGATCGTCACGCCCGACGGCCGGGAAGTCGGCGTGCACCAGGGGCTCGCCTACTACACGCTCGGGCAGCGCCAGGGACTGGGCATCGGCGGGGCGCGGGGCGCCGCGGAAGCGCCGTGGTTCGTCGCCGCGAAGGATCCGTCGCGCAACGCGCTCGTCGTCGTGCAGAGGCACGGCCACCCGCTGCTTCATGCTTCAGACGTCGACGCGACCGATCC
>DAOMBL010000274.1:0-5358 GCA_035427325.1 Casimicrobiaceae bacterium | reverse complement strand
GACACCTTCTTCCGGCGTGCGTGCGGCAGGCTCGGCATCACGCTGCCGGCGATCGGCCACTACGGCGTGGGCATGGTGTTCCTGCCGCGCGAGCCGGCGTCGCGCATGGCCTGCGAGCAGGAAGTGGAGCGCGCGATCGCCGCAGAAGGCCAGGTCCTGCTGGGCTGGCGCGACGTGCCGACGAACAACGACGGACTCTCCGGGCGCACCAAGGAGGTCGAGCCGGTGATCCGGCAGGTGTTCGTGGGGCGAGGCTCGCGCGACATGGACGCCGACGCGCTCGAACGCAAGCTCTACGTGATCCGCAAGCGGGCCGGCCACGCGATCCAGGCGCTCGCGCTCGAGCACGGCAAGGAGTTCTACGTACCGTCGTTCTCGACGCGGACGCTCGTCTACAAGGGGATGCTGCTCGCGCACCAGGTCGGGAGCTTCTACCTCGACCTCGCCGACGAGTCGATGGTCTCCGCGCTCGCGATGGTGCACCAGCGCTTCTCGACCAACACGTTCCCGACCTGGGACCTCGCGCACCCGTTCCGATTCGTCTGCCACAACGGCGAGATCAACACGCTGCGCGGCAACTTCAACTGGATCCGGGCGCGCGAGGGCGCGATCGCGTCGAAGGTGCTGGGCGACGATCTCCCGAAGCTCTTCCCGCTGATCTACGAGGGACAATCGGACTCCGCGTCGTTCGACAACGCGCTGGAACTGCTCGTGATGGGCGGCTACCCGGTGGCGCACGCGATGATGATGATGATTCCCGAAGCCTGGGCCGGGAATCCGCTGATGGACGAGGACCGGCGCGCGTTCTACGAGTACCACGCCGCGCTGATGGAGCCCTGGGACGGCCCCGCCGCGATGGCGTTCACCAACGGGCGCCAGATCGGCGCCACGCTCGACCGGAACGGGCTGCGGCCGGCGCGCTTCGTGGTCACCGACGACGACTACGTCGTGATGGCCTCCGAGGTCGGCGTGCTCGACATCCCCGAGAAGAAGATCGTCAAGAAGTGGCGGCTGCAGCCCGGCCGGATGCTCCTGGTCGACCTCGAGAAGGGGCGCATCGTCGACGACGACGAACTGAAGCGCTCGCTCGCGACCGAGAAGCCCTACCGCGACTGGATCGGGCGTTGCCGCCTCTCGCTCGAGGCGATGCCCGAGCCCGCGCCGGCGATCGAGTCGGAGGTTCCGCTCCTCGACCGCCAGCAGGCGTTCGGCTGGACGCTCGAGGACCTCAAGGTGGTCCTCGCCCCGATGGCGCAGGGCGGCGAGGAGGCGATCGGGTCGATGGGCAACGACGCGGCGCTGCCGGTGCTCTCCGATCGCCCGAAGTCGTTCTACCAGTACTTCAAGCAGCTCTTCGCGCAGGTCACCAACCCGCCGATCGATCCGATCCGCGAGGAACTGGTGACGAGCCTCGTGTCGTTCATCGGTCCGAGGCCCAACCTCCTCGCCGTCGACTACGCGTCGGGCGTGACCGAGCCGCCGATGCGGCTCGAGGTCGAGCAGCCGATCCTGACCGCCGAGAACATGGAAAAGCTCCGCCACATCGAGCTCTTCTCCGGGGGCGCGTTCCACGCGATGGAACTCGACATCACCTATCCGGCGGACTGGGGCGCGAACGGCATGGAGGCCGCGCTCGCGAGCCTCGCCGCGCACGCGGTCGACGCGATCCGGCAGGGCCGCAACATCCTGATCCTGTCCGACCGCACGGTGGGGCCGGATCGGCTGCCGATTCCCGCGCTGCTCGCGACCGCGGCGGTGCACGAGCACCTGGTGAAGAAGGGGCTGCGCACGTCGACCGGGCTCGTCGTCGAGACCGGCTCGGCGCGCGAGGTGCACCACTTCGCGCTGCTCGCGGGCTACGGTGCGGAGGCGATCCACCCCTACCTGACCCTCGAGACGCTCGCCACCGCGGGCGAGGCGGTCGGCGAGCCGGACGGCAAGCTGGCCCAGAAGAAGTTCGTCAAGGCGATCTGCAAGGGCCTGACCAAGGTCATGTCCAAGATGGGCATCTCGACCTATCAGAGCTACTGCGGTGCGCAGATCTTCGAGGCCGTCGGCCTGCGCCGCGCCTTCGTCGACAAGTACTTCACCGGCACGGCCAGCAACGTCGAGGGCATCGGGCTCCCCGAGGTCGCGGAGGAAGCCGCGCGCGTTCACGCGCGCGCGTTCGGCGGCGACCCGCTGCTCGCGGACACGCTCGACGCCGGCGGCGAGTACCAGTATCGCGTGCGCGGCGAAGAGCACATGTGGACGCCGGATTCGATCGCGAAGCTCCAGCACGCGGTGCGCGGCGGGAGTTTCGCCACCTACAAGGAGTACGCGGCGCTCATCAACGACCAGGGACGCGCGTTCAAGACGCTGCGCGGGCTCTTCGAGTTCCGGACGGGCGCGCGCCCGCCGGTGCCGCTCGACGAGGTCGATCCCGCGACGGAGATCGTCAGGCGTTTCGCGACCGGCGCGATGAGCCTCGGGTCGATCTCCACCGAGGCGCACACGACGCTCGCGGTCGCGATGAACCGCATCGGCGGCAAGTCGAACACCGGCGAGGGCGGCGAGGACGCGATGCGCTATCGCGCGGAGCTGCGCGCGGGTCGCAGCGTCATCGAGGCGGGCGACACGGTCGGCAAGGTGATCGGGCGCGACCGGGTCGAGCGCGACATCGTCCTCGAGGCCGGCGACAGCCTGCGCTCGAAGATCAAGCAGGTGGCGTCCGGGCGATTCGGCGTCACCGCCGAGTACCTCGTGTCGGCCGACCAGATCCAGATCAAGATGGCGCAGGGCGCGAAGCCCGGCGAGGGCGGCCAGCTCCCCGGCCACAAGGTGTCCGGGTACATCGCGATGCTCCGCTACTCGGTGCCCGGCGTCGGCCTCATCTCGCCGCCGCCGCACCACGACATCTACTCGATCGAGGACCTGGCGCAGCTGATCCACGACCTCAAGAACGCGAACCCGCGCGCCTCCATCTCGGTCAAGCTCGTCTCCGAGATCGGGGTCGGCACGGTCGCCGCGGGCGTGGCGAAGGCGAAGTCCGACCACGTGACGATCGCCGGCCACGACGGCGGCACCGGCGCATCGCCGGTCTCCTCGATCAAGCACGCCGGCACGCCGTGGGAGCTCGGGCTCGCCGAGACCCAGCAGACGCTCGTGCTGAACCGCCTGCGCGGGCGCATCGTCGTGCAGGTCGACGGCCAGATGAAGACCGGCCGCGACGTGGTCATCGGCGCGCTGCTCGGCGCCGACGAGTTCGGCTTCGCCACCGCGCCGCTCGTCGCGACCGGATGCATCATGATGCGCAAGTGCCACCTCAACACCTGCCCGGTGGGCGTGGCCACGCAGGATCCGGTGCTGCGCCGCCGCTTCGCCGGAGCGCCCGAGCACGTCGTCAACTACTTCTTCTTCGTCGCCGAGGAGGTGCGCGAGCTGATGGCGCAGCTCGGATTCCGCCGGTTCGACGAGATGATCGGCAGGAGCGACCTGATCGACACGCGGAAGGGCGTCGACCACTGGAAGGCGAAGGGCCTCGACTTCTCGCGCGTGTTCCACCAGCCGCCGATGCCCGCCACGGTCGCCCGCCACCAGTGCGAGTCGCAGGAGCACGGGCTCGAGCGTGCGCTCGATCACCGTCTGATCGAAGGCGCGAAGCCCGCGCTCGAGTCGAAGGCGCCGGTGCGTCTCGCGCACAGGATCCGCAACGCCAACCGCTCGGTCGGGGCGATGCTGTCCGGCGAGGTCGCGCGACGCTACGGCCACGAGGGGCTGCCGGAGGACACGATCCACGTCGCGTTCGAGGGCATCGCCGGCCAGAGCTTCGGCGCGTTCCTCGCGCGCGGCGTGTCGTTCGAACTCAAGGGCGCGACCAACGACTACGTCGGCAAGGGATTGTCGGGCGGCCGCATCGTCGTCCATCCGGATCCGGCGTGTCCCGCGAAGCCCGAGGAGAACATCGTCGTCGGCAACACGGTGATGTACGGCGCGGTCGAAGGCGAGGCGTATTACCGCGGCGTCGCGGGCGAGCGGTTCTGCGTGCGCAATTCCGGCGCGTCGGCGGTCGTCGAGGGCACCGGCGACCACGGCTGCGAGTACATGACCGGCGGGACGGTGGTCGTGCTCGGGCGCACCGGACGGAACTTCGCCGCCGGGATGAGCGGCGGCATCGCGTACGTCTACGACCCGGACGGCTCGTTCCGCGACCGGTGCAACCCGTCGATGGTGACGCTCGAGCGCGTGCTGCCCGAGGCCGAGCAGGCGCGCGAGGAGCACGAGCTCGCGGCGGCCGGCAAGGCGATCGTCCGGCACGCCGGGCGCGCCGACGACGCGATCCTGCGCGAACTCGTCGAGAAGCATCTGCGCTTCACCGGCTCGACGGTGGCGCTGGCGCTGCTCGACGCCTGGGACACCGCGCGCGGCCGCTTCGTCAAGGTGTTCCCGAACGAGTACCGGCGGGCGCTCACCGAAATGGCGGCGAAGGCGGCCGCGAAGCCGGCGACGGCGCGGGTGCGCGCGGCGGCCTGACGCGGGCCGCCCCGGCCGGCACGGATGTGCGCCGGCGGACCCGTCGACACCCTTCTCCCATATTCTCTCCCGGTCGCGGAACGCATGGGCAAGATCACCGGATTCCTGGAATTCGAACGCATCGCCGAGGTGGCCGAGCCTTCGCGCGAGCGCCTGCGGCACTACCGCGAGTTCGTGCTGGCGCTCACCGACGACGCGGCATCGACGCAGGGCGCGCGATGCATGGACTGCGGCATCCCGTTCTGCCACTCGGGTTGTCCGGTCAACAACGTCATTCCCGACTGGAACGATCTCGTCTACCGCCGCTCGTGGCGGGCCGCGCTGGAATCGCTGCACTCGACCAACAACTTCCCGGAATTCACCGGACGCGTGTGTCCGGCGCCCTGCGAAGCGGCGTGCACGCTCAACATCAACGTGCAGCCGGTCGGCATCAAGTCGATCGAGCACTTCATCATCGACAAGGGCTTCGAGGAGGGTTGGGTCGAGCCGCGCCCGCCGGCGAGGAAGACCGGCAGGCGCGTCGCGATCGTGGGCTCCGGTCCGGCGGGGCTCGCCTGCGCGCAGCAACTCGCGCGTGCGGGCCACGAGGTCGTGGTCTTCGAGAAGCACGACCGGATCGGCGGACTCCTCCGCTACGGGATTCCCGACTTCAAGCTCGAGAAGGCGGCGATCGACCGGCGGATGGCGCAGATGTCGGAGGAGGGGGTGACCTTCCGCCCCGGCGTCGAGATCGGCCGCGACGCCGATCCGCGCGCGCTGGTCGACGAGTTCGACGCGGTGGTGCTCGCGGGCGGCGCCGAGAAGCCGCGCGACCTGCCGGTGCCCGGCCGCGAACTCGCGGGCGTG
>DAOMBL010000273.1:0-5381 GCA_035427325.1 Casimicrobiaceae bacterium | reverse complement strand
CGCGCGCCATCGTCATCGGATCGCGGTCGAGGCGCCAGCGGTCGGCCCCCTGCGTCGGGACGTTCTCGAGGCCCGCGATGAGCTTCGGATCCGGGAGCGAGCCCGCGCGCTAGGCCATCTCGTGCGCGGCATCGGCGAGCGCGCGTTGCGCGAGGACCTGCGGCGAGCGTTCCAGCGCGAGGCGCTCCGCCGCGGCGAGCGTCATCGGCACGCCGGACGGCTGCGCGAACGTGGTGGTGGCGAGCGCGTAGAGCGCGGGCAGCAGCAGGCCCGGCGTCGCGCGCCGGGACGGCGGATCGGCGGGGCGAGCCCCGCGTGGTTCGGTGCTTCGGTGCATGGAGCCTCCGGACGTGGACAGGCGGCGTCGGCGCGAATGCGCCAGCGCCCGGACGTCGGCGGAGGCTCTACAGCTGGAGGCGGCAGTACAGCGATCGGGCCGGCGGCGGCGTGCCCCTCGCTTCGGGGGCAGCCGGCGCGCAGCCTTGCGCGATCACGACCGCGGCCGGCACCGTGATCGCGGCGGTGGGCGCGGGCGCCATTGCCGGGAAACCGGCTGCCGGAACCGGTGCACCCTGGCAGTGGACTTCGCACAGGTTCGCGCTCCGGCTCTCGGTCGCGGGCGCTGTTCCGCCGAGGTGTTCCGGACACGGCGCTGCCGCCGACACCGTCGCGACGATCGCGTCGGCGTGGCTCGCGCAGGCGACCGCAGCAGCAGCCGACTGGGCGGCGACGACGGCGAAGGTCGCAACCAGCGCGACGATCCTGCGGAACGGTCGGACGGCGTTCACGGCGGCGATTATGCCCGATTCCCCGGGGACCACCCTTGCCCGCCCGGAGGGGCCGGCAGGCCGTCCGGCCGGTCGCCTGGCCCCACTGGGTGGGTCGATTGGGGTCGATTGGGGTCGATTGGGGTCGATTGGGGTCAGAGCGGCAACTGGGGTCGATTGGGGTCAGAGCGGCAACTGTGCCGAATGGGGTCAGTGCCGAATGGGGTCAGGGCCGCAACTGAAGTTGCGCACCAATTACGGCTCTGACCCCAATGCGGCGATCGCCACCTGACGGACCGTTCAGGCCAGCGGCGTGACGCCCCGCCCTCCTCGCGAATCTGCGATGATGGCGCGCCGGTCTGCCGACCGGTCGGGAGCGCGCTCGATGACCGGACGGTTGCGTCGCGTTGGCATCCTGCCTTTCGCCGGGTTTCGTGCCCCGGCATTTCACGCATGCTCCCACGTCGCGACCCGCCATCGCGAGGCTCGTGCCCGCGCGGCAATCCGCTCCCATGGATGAGCGGCTGCGGCAGACGTGCCCCGACCTCGCGCGCGAGCTCGACGCGACTCGCGCCGCGCTCGCCACCGCGCTCGAGCAGCAGGCGGCGATCGGCGAGATCCTGCGCGTGTTCTCGGCGTCCCCCGCGGACGTGCAGCCGGTCATGGACGCGGTCGCGCGCCTCGCGGCGCAACTGTGCGAGGCGCCGAATGCGCACGTCATGATCCGGGAAGGCGACCGCCTGCGCCTGGCCGCTACCCACGATCGCGACGGCACCGACCGGATCCCGGTCGGCTACGAGGTCGCGCTCGAGCGCGGGATGATCACCGGCCGGGCGGTCCTCGAAGCTCGGACCGTGCACGAGGCGGATCTCGTTCCGCTGCTCGACACGGAGTTCGCCGCGGCCCGCGACAACGCGATCAAGTTCGGGTTTCGCGCGGTGCTCGCCGTGCCGCTGATGCATGACAGCTTCGCCTACGGCACGCTGTTCGTCTGGCGCCCGGTTCCCGGCCGGTTCTCGGCCGACCAGGTCGCGCTGCTCGAGACCTTCGCGCGGCAGGCCGCGATCGCGATCGACAGCGCGCGCCTCCACAGCCAGACCCGCGAGGCGCTCGACCAGCAGCGCGCGTCCGCCGAGGTCCTCTCGGCGATCTCCGGATCGATTGCCGACACGAGCCCGGTGTTCGACGTCATCCTCGCAGCCTGCCAGCGCCTGTTCGACGGCCACAACGTCGGCGTAATCGTCGTCCGCCCCGACGGAATGCTCGACATCGGAGCCTACAAGGGCGACGGCTACGCCGAACTGCGCAACGCGGTGTTTCCGATGCCGCTCGACCGGCGGAGCGGCGGCGGCACCGCGATCCTCGATCGGCACGTCGTGGAGATCCCAGACACCGACGCCGCGGAGGTTCCCGATCGCGCACGCGCCGGCTCGCACGCGATCGGCGTCGGCTCGGTCGTCTTCGCCCCGATGGTCGCGGAGGGACGCGCGCTCGGCGCCCTCTGGGTCGGCCGGCGCGGCAAGGGGAAGCTGGGCGAGAAGCCGCTCTCGCTCCTTCGGACCTTCGCCGAGCAGGCGGCCATCGCCGTCAACAACACGCGGCTCTTCAACGAGACGAAGGACGCGCTCGACCTCCAGCGCGCGTCGGGCGAGGTGCTGGCCGCGATCTCGAGTTCGATCACCGACGTGACGCCGGTCTACGAGGTGATCCTCGGCAACTGCCAGAACCTGCTCGGCGCGCGCAACGTCGGCATGACGCTCCTGCACGGCGACGGCCTGCTTCACGTCGACGCCTACGTCGGTCCGGCGCGGGACGCGTTCACCGGACTGTTCCCGCGCCCGCTCGCGCGGGACGTCGTCGCCGGCCTCGCCATCCTGGACCGCAAGGTGCTCTCGTACCCGGACCTCGACGCTCCGGACGTCCCCGCCGTGTTGCAGGCCACCCGGCGACTCCTCGGCGACCGGTCGTTCCTGTGCGTTCCGATGATGGCAGGCGAGCGCGCGATCGGTGCGCTGTGGATCGGCCGCCAAACGAAGGGCCTGTTCGCCGGCCGGGACGTGGCGCTCCTGCGGACCTTCGCGGGCCACGCGGTGGTCGCGCTGCAGAACGCGCGGCTCGTCAACGAGACGCGCGAAGCGCTCGAGCAACAGAGGGCGTCTTCCGAAGTGCTGGCCACGATCTCGAGTTCGATCGCCGACACAGCCCCCGTGTTCGACAAGATCCGGACGAGCTGCGAGCGGCTTTTCACCGGCCGCGTGGGCCTCATCAACCTCATCGACCGCGACGGGCTCGTGCACCTCGCCGCCTACCATGGCCCGGGGCGCGCGGAACTCGACCGGATCTATCCGTTTCCGGTCGACGACGATTCGGCGACCGGCCGGTCGATCCACCGGCGCGCGGTGCTGCACTACCCGGACATGGACCGCGATTCCGACGTGCCGCCGACCGCGCGGCGCGGCTGGAGCGCAATGGGCATGCGCGCGATGATGGTCGCGCCGATGATGTGGGAAGGACAGGGGATCGGATCGATCGTCGTGGCGCGCGAACACGCCGGAGCCTTCGGCGGCGAGGAGATCGCGCAACTGCGCACCTTCGCCGACCAGGCCGCGATCGCGGTCCAGAACGCCCGCATGGTGCAGGAGATCCGGCAGAAGAGCCGCGAGCTCGAGGTCGCGAGCCAGCACAAGAGCGAGTTCCTCGCCAACATGTCGCACGAATTGCGCACGCCGTTGAACGCGATCATCGGCTTCTCGGAAGTCCTGCTCGAGCGCATGTTCGGCGAGCTGAACGAGAAGCAGGACGACTACCTGAAGGACATCCACACGTCGGGCAAGCACCTGCTCTCGCTCATCAACGACATCCTCGACCTGTCGAAGGTCGAGGCGGGACGCATGGAGCTCGAGCCCTCGACGTTCGACGCGCCCGCCGCGATCGACAACGCGATGACGCTGGTCCGCGAGCGCGCGCAGCGCCACGGGATCGCCCTCGGCGTCGAGATCGCACCGGAGGTGGGGGCGATCACGGCGGACGAGCGCAAGTTCAAGCAGATCCTCCTGAACCTGCTCACCAACGCGGTCAAGTTCACGCCGGACGGCGGGAGCGTCTCGGTGGCCGCGCGGCGCGTGGTGGGTGCGCTCGAAGTCGCGGTCCGGGACACCGGCATCGGTATCGCGCCGGAAGACCACGCGGCGGTGTTCGAGGAATTCCGGCAGGTCGGGCGCCACTACACGAACAAGCACGAGGGGACCGGGCTCGGGCTCGCGCTCACCCGGCGGTTCGTCGAACTGCACGGCGGCGCCATCCGCCTGTCGAGCGGACTCGGGAAGGGCTCGATATTCACGTTCACGATTCCCGACGTCGTGCGACCGTCGAATGCGCCCGACGGAGAGGAGGCGCGCCCGTGAGCGAAATCCTGATCGTCGAGGACAACGACAAGAACATGAAGCTCGTCCGCGACGTGCTGCAGGCGAAGGGCTACCGGACGATCGAGGCCGTCACCGGCGAGGACGGCGTGCGCCTCGCGAGGGAGCGAAGGCCCGCGCTGGTGCTGATGGACATCCAGCTTCCCGGCATCAACGGCATCGAGGCGCTGCGGCAGATCCGCGCGGATCCGGCCACCGCGTCGATCCCGGTGATCGCGGTCACCGCCTCGGTGATGGCGTCCGACCGGCGCAACATCGTCGAGGCGGGCTTCGACGCCTACGTCGGCAAGCCGCTCAACCTGCGGGAGTTCCTCGACGCGGTCGCGAAAGCGCTCGCCGCGCCGCGAGGATGACGATGGCCGAGGCCGTCTCCCCGTCCGGTGCGCCGCCCGCGGCGGCCCCCGCGCGCGTGCTCGTCGTCGACGACACGCCGCAGAACGTCAAGCTCCTCGTCGATCTCCTCGGTGCCAGGGGCTATGTCGCGATCGCCGCGGCCTCCGGCGAGGAGGGGCTCGCGAAGCTCGCCGCCGAGAAGCCCGACCTCGTGCTGCTCGACGTGATGATGCCGGGCCTCTCGGGCTACGAAGTGTGCCGGCGCATCCGCGCGAATCCGGACACCGCCCTGCTCCCGGTCGTGCTCGTCACCTCGCTCGACCCGCACGAGGAGCGCATCAAGGGAATCGAGGCGGGCGCCGACGACTTCCTGTCGAAGCCGATCCACCAGCAGGAACTCCTCGCCCGCGTGCGCTCGCTGCTGCGGATCAAGGCGCTGCAGGACGAGGTCGCGCGGCAGGCGGCGACGCTGCGCGAATGGAACGCGACGCTCGAAGCGCGCGTCCAGTCGGGGGTCGAGGAGATCGCGCGGCTCGGGCGACTGCGGCAGTTCTTCTCGGCCCCGGTCGCCGACGCGATCGTCTCGGCCGGCGAGGCGTCGCTGCTCGCGCCGCACCGCCGCGAGGTGTGCTGCGTGTTCATCGATCTTCGCGGCTTCACCGCGTTCACCGACTCGGCGGAGCCCGAGGAAGTGATCGCGATGCTCGGCGAGTTCCACGCCGCGATGGGCGGTCCGATCGCCGAGTACGGCGGCACCGTGCCGCACTTCACCGGCGACGGCATGCTGATCTTCTTCAACGACCCGATCCCGATGCCCGATATGGGCGAGCGCGCGGCGCGCATGGCGCTCGCGATGCAG
>DAOMBL010000272.1:4022-5393 GCA_035427325.1 Casimicrobiaceae bacterium | reverse complement strand
TCCTCGACGTCTTCGCACGGCTCGGCAGCGGCTTCGACATCGTGTCCGGCGGCGAACTCGAGCGGGTGATCGCGGCCGGAGGCGACCCCGGGCGGACCGTCTTCTCCGGCGTCGGCAAGTCCGCCGCCGAACTGAAGCGCGCGCTCGGTGCGGGAGTCCTGTGCGTCAACGTCGAGTCGGAGGCCGAACTCGAACGCCTCGATGCCGTCGCGCGCGAGGGAGGCCGCCGCGCGCCGATCAGCCTGCGCGTCAATCCCGACGTCGATCCGCGGACGCACCCGTACATCTCGACCGGCCTCAAGGAGAGCAAGTTCGGGATCGCCTACGGCGAAGCGCTGCGGCTGTACCGGCGTGCCGCGGCGATGTCCGGCATCGCGGTCCGCGGGATCGACATGCACATCGGCTCGCAGATCACCGAACTCGCTCCCTACCGGGAGGCGGCGTCGAAGCTCCTCGACCTCGCCGACCGGCTGGCTGCGGAAGGCATCCGGCTCGACCACATCGACGTCGGCGGCGGGCTGGGCGTGCGCTACCGGGACGAGACGCCGGTGCCGGTGGGCGACTACGCGGCGCTCCTGTCGAGCCTGTTCGCCGGCCGCCGCGAGCGGCTCGTTGTCGAGCCCGGGCGCGCCCTGGTCGCGAATGCGGGCGTGCTCCTGGCGCGTGTCGAATACCTGAAGCGTGGTCCGGACAGGGGCTACGCGATCGTCGACGCGGCGATGAACGACCTGATTCGCCCGGCGCTCTACGACGCCTGGCACGACGTCGAGCCGGTTCGTCCGCACGGCGGCGCGGCGCTGCGCTGGGACCTCGTCGGCCCCGTGTGCGAGAGCGCGGACTTCCTCGCCCTCGACCGCGAACTCGCTCTCGCGCCGGGCGATCTCGTCGCCTTCCGGTCCGCCGGCGCGTACGCGATGGCGATGAGTTCGAACTACAACACCCGGCCCCGGGCGGCGGAAGTGATGGTGGACGGCGAGCGCGCGCACCTCGTACGCCGGCGCGAGACCATCGCCGAATTGTTCGCCTCCGAAGCGCGCCTGCCGCGTTGATCGACTCGCCCGGCGGGTGTGCGAAATCGCAACATGCGCGCGTCGGCGCGCTAGCAGACGCGCGCGTTTCTTGCAAATCGTTGAAACTTGGCTAGAATGCAGGCAGCAGGTGAGATGGGTTTTGTCAAGTGGTCCGTGAACCGGGCCTCACCTGCCGAGAAGTCACACATAACATCCAGCAACTCAGACAGGAGAAGACGATGTTGGCAGACATGATGTCGATGATGGCGCCGGCGGCCGCGTCGCCCGCGCCGAAGAAACGCAAGGCGGCGAAGCGCAAGACGGCCAAGAAGGCGAAGAAGGCGGCCCCGAAGCGCAAGGC
>DAOMBL010000272.1:0-3922 GCA_035427325.1 Casimicrobiaceae bacterium | reverse complement strand
CAAGAAGGCCACCAAGAAGAAGGCCACCAAGCGCAAGGCCAAGAAGGCCACCAAGAAGAAGGCCACCAAGCGCAAGGCCAAGAAGGCCACCAAGCGCAAGGCGAAGAGGAAGGCCACGAAGAAGAAGTAAGGCCTCCGGGCCTCATCTGTCCGCCGCAAGCGTGCCGCGGACCACGGAAACGGGCGATGCCATGCATCGCCCGTTTCGCTTCCGGGGAGTGTCCGCGAGCGCGCCGACCGGCCCCGTCAGCGGGGGATCCGGCGCGTCGCCGGCGCGTTCTTGGCGGCCGACGTGGTCCCGGCGCCACCGGACGCGGGCAACGTGCCGGAGGCGCGTGCGGTCGTGGCCGGCGCGCGTTTCGGCGCCTTGCCGCCGGTCACCACGTCGGTGGTGACCCGCAGCCGCTGGCCGATCTTCACGGCGTTCTGCGACATGCCGTTCCAACGGCGCAGGTCGTCCGTCGTCACATGGTACCGACGCGCGATCGACCCGAGGGTCTCGCCGCGCCGGACCGTGTGGTAGAAGGTCCGGCCCGAGGGCACTGTCGTGAACACCGTGTTCACCAGCGAGTCGACCGTCGCGTCGGACGGCCGCTGCGCCGGCACCAGCAGCGCGTGACCGGCCGGCAGCGTCGTTCGCTTGCCGAGACCGTTGACCGCGCGCAGCGACTCGGCCGGCAGGTCGAAGCGGGCGGCCACCTGCGACACGGTCTCGCCGGGCCGGGCGCGATACGCCTGCCAGGTCACGAGCGGCTGCTGCGAGAGTTCGAGTTTCGCGGCGAACATCTCGGCGCGGTCGATCGGCAGCAGGATCGACTGCTCGTCGCCGCCGGCGATGACCGGCCGGTTGTGCTGCGGGTTGAGCGTCAGGAACTCGTCCACCGACATCTCGGCGAGGTCGGCGGCGACCTTGACGTCCATCTTCCGCGTTGTCTTCACGATCGTGAAGTACGGCGTGTCGGGCACGTCGGCGAGCACGAGCCCGTACTTCTCCGGGTCCCGGACGATGTTCTTCACCGCCTGGAGCTTGGGCAGGTAGTTGCGCGTCTCCGACGGCATCTTGAGCGACGCGTAATCGGTCGGCAGTCCCTTCGCCCTGTTCCGGGCGACCGCCTTCGCGACATTGCCCTCCCCCCAGTTGTAGCCGGCGAGTGCGAGTTGCCAGTCGTCGAAGTCCTCGTGGATCTTCGCGAGGTAGTCCAGGGCCGAGTCGGTCGCCGCCACGATGTCGCGCCGCGAATCGACCCAGAAGTTCTGGTCGAGGCCGTAGTGCTTGCCGGTCGACGGGATGAACTGCCAGATCCCGGCGGCGCGCGCCCGCGAGTACGCGTTCGGATTCATCGCGCTCTCGATCATCGGCAGGAGCGCGAGGTCGAGCGGCATCTGGCGCGCCTCGATCTCGCTGACGATGTGGTACAGGTAGCGGCGCGACCGGTCGACGATGCGCGCGACGTAGTCGGGGCGATCGGCGTAGTACTGCTCCCACTTCGCGACCAGCGGATCGTCGACCAGGTCGGGAATCGCATAGCCCTTGACGATGCGCTCCCACAGGCTCGTCGCCGGCGTCGGCAACGGCTCGAGGTCGGCGCCCGCCGCCGACGGGAACGGATCGGCGACGACGACCTTGGGCGGCAGCGGCGGGAGACGGGAGATGACCGGCGCGGGGACGGGCGGCGGCAGCGGCGGCGGCAGCGGCGGCGCTTCGGGCTCGGTCGCGGTCGTGGCACATCCCGCGAGCGCGAGCACACAGCAGAGGGTCGTCAGTCGTCGTCGCAATCCCGCTCTCCCCGGGGCGACGCGAAACCCCGTGCCCGGCACGCGATGTTAGGCGCGCCCCCCGGGAGGCGCAACCGGGCGTTGTCCGACACGGCCGCGGTCAGGTCGCGTTCTTCCATTCGCGGAGCGCCGCGAACACCGCGGCGTCGTCGGCGAGCGGATGGCCCGACCGGGCCTCGGCGATGGCCCGGACCCGGGGCTCGCGGGCGCGCAGGAACGGATTGGTGGCCCGTTCCTCCGCGATCGTCGACGGCAGCGTCGGCAGGCCGCGCGCTCGCTTCGCGGACTCGCGCGCCGCACGTTCGACGATCTCCGGATGCCCGGGTTCGACCGCGGACGCGAAGCGCAGGTTCGCCAGCGTGTATTCGTGCCCGCAGCACACGCGCGTGTCGCCGGGCAGCGCCGCGAGCGCGCAGAGCGACGCCCACATCTCGCGCGGCGTGCCTTCGAACACGCGCCCGCAGCCGCCTGCGAACAGCGTGTCGCCGCAGAACACGATCGGACCGCCCCACGCCGCCCCGCGCCCGAAGAATGCGACATGACCGGCCGTGTGGCCCGGGATGTCGAGCACCTCGAGCGGGAGCCCGATGCCAGGCAGGTCGAACCGGTCGCCTTCGGCCACCGCACGCGTGCGGCCGGGGATCGCCTCGCGCGCGGGCCCGATCACCGGCACCGGCGCATCCCGGAGGAGATCGACGATGCCGCCGGTGTGATCGCGATGGTGGTGCGTGACCAGAATCGCGGCGAGCGCGACTCCTTCGCGCCGGAGCCAGTCGCGCACCGGCACGGCGTCGCCGGGATCGACGACCGCAGCCCGATCGCCTTCGCGGATCGCCCACACGTAGTTGTCCGTGAAGGCGGGCAACGGGATAATCTGCGGCATGGACGCATCTTCGGAGGGCGCGGCCGGCATGTCAACGACGCTCGCCGACTGGTTTGGCACCCCGCTCGGGCGCTATCTCCACGGGCGCGAACAGTCGTATTTCGACCAGACGGTCGCCGACATCTTCGGCTACTTCGCGATCCAGATCGGCCTGCCCGAACTCCCGGCGCTCGCCCAGTCGCGCATGCCGTCGCGCCTGACGCTCGACTACGACCCGCCCGCGCAACTGATCGCCGATCCCCACGCACTGCCGTTCGCCGAGAACTCGATCGACCTCGTCGTGATGCCGCACGCGCTCGAGTTCACCGACGATCCTCACCTCATGCTGCGCGAGGCCCATCGCGTGATGCGGCCCGAGGGCCAGATCGTGATCGCCGGCTTCAACCCGTTCTCGCTCTACGGCGCGAAGCGCTACTTCGGCCGCGAGCAGACGCCGCCATGGAACGGCAACTTCATCGGCCTGTGGCGGGTCAAGGACTGGCTCTCGCTCCTCGGGTTCGACGTGGTCGGCGGCCGCCTCGACGGCTACGCGCCTCCGATCTCGAACGAACGCTGGCTGCAGCGCTTCGCCTGGTTCGAGAAGGCGGGCGACCGCTGGTGGCCGATCGCGGGCGGCGTGTATTTCCTCCGCGCAACGAAGAAGGTCGCGGGCATGCGCGTCATCACCCCCGCGTGGGAGCGCCGCGAGCGCCGCAAGAAGGCGCTCGCGCCGGCCGCCCGCGCGAAGGAGGGCCTCACCGCAGCCGGTCGTCACACCCCATGAAGTCGGCGACCGGCGTCGTCGTGTACACCGACGGAGCGTGCAAGGGCAATCCCGGCCCGGGCGGCTGGGGCGCGCTCCTGATCGCGGGCGGCCGCGAGAAGGAGTTGTGCGGCGGAGAGTCCGCCACGACGAACAACCGGATGGAACTCACCGCCGTGATCCGCGCGCTCGAGGCATTGAACGCGCCGTGCGAGGTCGACCTCCACACCGACTCCCAGTACGTGAAGAACGGCATCGAGACCTGGATCCACGGCTGGAAGCGCAACGGCTGGAAAACCGCCGACCGCAAGCCGGTGAAGAACGACGACCTGTGGCGCGAACTCGACCGGCTCGCGTCGCGCCATCGCGTCCGCTGGCACTGGGTCAAGGGACACGCGGGCAGCATCGGCAACCAGCGCGCGGACGCGCTCGCGAACCGCGGCGTGCCTGCGCGCTGAGCCCGCCGACCCCCGCATGCGCCGGGCCGCCACCGGCGACCGCGCGCGCCCGCGATTCGTCCG
>DAOMBL010000271.1:0-5396 GCA_035427325.1 Casimicrobiaceae bacterium | reverse complement strand
GAAGCCCGACCCACGGATGTGTCGATGCCGCTTGTCGGGCTGAAGCCCGACCCACTGAGGCTGAAGCCCGACCCACAGCGGAGGGCGTTGTGGGTCGGCGTTCGGGGCGACGATGCGCGGTGATGTCGCCGCAAGCCGTCCGGGCGCGACCGTGCGGCAGGCGTCAGCGGAGCACGAGACGAGCGCGAACGACACCGGCGCGTTCGTGCCGCGCGACGAGATCGACCGTCGCGCCCGGCTTCGCGCGCACGACCCATTCGAGCCTCATCCGGTCGTCGGTGACGACCGTATCCGGCCAGAACGAGACGCCGGTGTGCTTGTGCGCGCGGCCCTCGAGCTGGCCATGCTCCTCGCGCGCCTTGCCGACGACGAGGCTCGCGCCAGCCGGCAGCACGATCTCGGCCACGACGCCGCGCACGACCTTCTGCGCCAGCGCCCGCTTCGACACGTAGGCCGGCAGCCAGCCGGTGTTCTGCACGACGAGTTCGATCTTCCACAGATCGTCGCCCTGGCGCGTCGCGCCCGCGTGCACGAGTTCGAGCTTAGGGGAGGCGAGCGCCTGCCAGACGATCCAGTCCGGAAAACGCGCGACCTCGCGCTCGAGGAACGCCGGCGGCGGGTTGGAGAACGCGTGGAAGCGGTCCCAGCCGCCGATCTCGACCTTGCCCAGGTCGGGATGGTCGAACGCCCGCCAGCCCGCGTGCGCGGCGCCGCCCAGCTTCTCGTCGCTCCAGCGCAGGAGCTTGAGATCGTCCTCGGGCGGATGGTCGCGGAACCAGTCGATGTACTTGTAGTTGGTGATGCCCGCTTCGCGCATCGGCGACCAGATCTCCACCACCCACACGAACGCCCCGAGATGTTCGTAGAGCCAGTCGAAGGTGCCGCTGATGACGCTCTTCGGGTGGTAGCGGAACTCGTGGTAGACCGAGATGGCCGGATAGCCGGTGCGCTTCTCGCCCTCCTTGCCGACCGCCTGGTAGACCCACAGGTCCTCGGCGTGCATCTCGTCGTCGCTCTGGTGCTCGAACGGGCGCAGCAGCACGCCGCTCCAGGTGTGGAACGTGGTGCCGCCGGTGATGTTGCGGTGGTTGACGATGAAGTCGACGACCGCGCGCACCTCGGGCTCCGACACCGGATAGGGGCCGCTGCCCTGCTGGTCGAACTCCTGCCGCCACGACGCCGGGAAGTTGCGGTTGAGATCGAGGCCCTGCCTGCGCTTCTTCACGCGCAGCGTGTGGCCGTCGTAGCCCTCGTAGCGCCCCTCCGGCAGGATGCGGTAGTAGGTGCCGCCGGTCTCGATCGGGTCGCGGCGGATCATCAGGCGCGCGTCGTCCGGGTGCGCCTTCCACAGACCGTTCGGATCGGGAATGCGCATCTGCAGGATGCGGCCGTCGCCGTCGACGTCCTCGACGATCAATCCTTCGATCTCGTCCTCGTCGTGCGGATAGGGCCGCGTGCTCGAGCGGATCCAGCGCGGCCGATCCGCGAGCGCCCATTCGGCTCCGTCCGGATTCATGCGCGGCAGCACGTAGAACGCGCGCGTGTCGAGCGCGCGCGTGACGTCCGCGTCCTTGCCGTAGCGCGCGAGCAGGGAATGCACGAAATACAGCACCGCGACCGATGCAGTGACCTCGGTCGCGTGGATGTTGCCGTCGACCCAATAGGCGGGCTTATCTGCCGCCGGACCCGTCTTCGCGTTGGTCAGCGTGACGAGCCACAGGTCGCGACCCTCGTGCGAGCGGCCGATCGAGGCGACGCTGCACAGGTCCGGGTGCTGGCGGGCGAAGGCCTCGAGCGTGGCGGTGAGGTCGGCGTAGCGGAGGAAGCGGTCGAAGCGCGGTGGGGACATGGAGGGAGACGGCGATGCGGGTGCGAGAGTTTCGGGGCCGCCCCGGATGGCGTCAAGCCGGAGACACCGACGCCCAGGGGGTTGAACCCGGCGCCCGGACGGCATATTGTGAAAAGAGGGTCAGACACCCGTTCCGGACCCTGTCTTGCGTTGGCCGGCAGTCGAAAGGAGGGCCTGACCCACCTTTTCCTCCCCTCCTCGGAGGACCCATGAGACGTCGACTGTACTGGCTCGTCCCGGACGCGGAGTCGGCCCGGCGTTTCGGAGACGACCTGCTGCTGGCGCAGATCGAGCATCGCCACACGCATTTCCTCGCCCGCGAAGGTGTCAATCTCGGCCCGTTGCATGAGGCGTCGATCCTGCAGACGACCGACGTGCGCCACGCGGCGATCGGCGGCACGCTCGCCGGCGTGCTGCTCGGCGCGCTGGCGGGATGGATCTACGCGCGAAACCCGATCGCCGGCCTCGAGATCGGCGTGGGCGGCATCGTCCTGATGACTGCGTTCGGCGCGGCGTTCGGCTTCTTCGCGTCGACGCTCGTCGGCACGTCGCTCCCGAACTCGTACCTGCGGCGATTCGCGCGGGCCATCGACGAGGGCCGCATCCTCGCGATGGTCGATGTGCCCTACCGCCGCGTCGAGGAAGTGCAGGCACTGCTCAGCGGACGGCACCCCGAAGCGGCCTGGCGAGGCGTCGATCCCGAGGTCCCGGCATTCCCCTAGGCCATCCGTAGGCGGAGGACCGTGGCCGGCCGCCGGAAGGGCGGGGTTCCGTCACGACCCCGAATACCGTATATTCGTACGGTATGCGGTCCGACCTGCTCCCTCGCTACGCCGAACTCCACTGCGTCTCGAACTTCAGCTTCCTGCGCGGCGCCTCGCACCCGGAGGAACTCGTCGAGCGCGCCGCGCAACTCGGCTACGACGCGCTCGCGATCACCGACGAGTGCTCGCTCGCGGGCGTCGTGCGCGCGCACCTCGCGGCGAAGGATGCGGGCCTGCGGCTTCTCATCGGCAGCGAGTTCACGCTCGACGACGGCACGCGGCTCGTGCTCTACGCGACCGACCGGGCGACCTACGGCGATCTCGCGCAGCTCGTCACGCGCGGCCGTCGCCAGGCCACCAAGGGGAGCTACCGGCTTTCGCGCGCCGACGTCGAAGCGCTGGCGTCGCGCTGTCTTGCGCTGTTGGTGAATTCGGGGTCAGTGGTGAATTCGGGGTCAGAGCCGCATTGGGGGTCAGAGACGATTGCCCATGTAGCCGATTCGCACCAATGGACCGAGGATAGGCAATCGTCTCTGATCCCCAATGCGGCTCTGACCCCCAATGCGGCTCTGACCCCGGCAGTTCGCTGGATCGCGGAAACCTTCCCCGGCCGCGCATGGCTCGGCGTCGGGCGGTTCGTGCGCGCGGGCGACGACGCGCGTCTCGCGGCGCTCGAGGCGCTCGGACGCGCGCACGGCCTGCCGCTCGTCGCGGAAGGCGATGTCCACATGCACGTGCGCGCGCGCCGCGCGCTGCAGGACACGCTCGCTGCGATCCGGCTGCGCACGCCGGTCGCGCGGTGCGGCTACGCGCTCTTCCCCAACGCCGAGCGCCACCTGCGTTCGCGCGGGCGGCTCGCGACGATCTATCCGCCGGCGCTCCTCGCCGAGACGCTCGCCGTGGTGGACCGCTGCCGCTTCTCGCTCGACGAACTCCGCTACGAGTACCCCGACGAGGTCGTGCCGCCCGGCGAGACGCCCGCCTCGCACCTGCGCAAGCTGGTCGAGACCGGACTCGCGCAGCGCTACGGCAGAGGTTCGGAGACGACACTCCTCACATCGTTGCCGAACTCGGCGGCCGGCACGGATGGCGTCTCCGACCCTCGCGCGACGTTCCGCTGCACCGCCGCCCCGCCCGAGGTGCGCGAACTGGTCGAGCACGAGCTCGCGCTGATCGGTGAACTGCGCTACGAACCCTACTTCCTCACCGTGCACGACATCGTCGCATTCGCGCGCTCGAAGGGCATCCTGTGCCAGGGCCGCGGATCGGCGGCGAACTCGGCGGTCTGCTACGCGCTCGGCATCACCGAGGTCGATCCCGCGCGCATGTCGATGCTGTTCGAGCGCTTCATCAGCCGCGAGCGCAACGAGCCGCCCGACATCGACGTCGACTTCGAGCACCAGCGGCGCGAGGAGGTGATGCAGTACGTCTACGCGAAGTACGGCCGCGACCGTGCGGCGCTCGCCGCGACGCTCATCACCTACCGGCCGAAGAGCGCGGTGCGCGATGTCGGCAAGGCGCTGGGACTCGGCGTTGCCGAGGTCGACCGGCTCGCCGGCGTGTTCGCGTGGTGGGACGGCCGCGCGATCGCGCCCGAGCGACTGCGCGAGGCGGGCTTCGACCCGCAGAGCCCGCTGATGCGGCGCCTGGTCGCGCTCGCGGGCGCACTGATGGGCTTCCCGCGCCACCTCTCGCAGCACGTCGGCGGTTTCGTCATCGCGCGCGGGCTCCTCGAGCGCATGGTGCCGGTCGAGAACGCCGCGATGGCCGATCGCACCGTCATCCAGTGGGACAAGGACGACCTCGACGCGATGGGGCTCCTCAAGGTCGACTGCCTCGCGCTCGGCATGCTCTCGGCGATCCGGCGCTCGCTCGACATGGCCGGCATCGGGCGCATGCAGGACATCCCCGCCGAGGATCCCGAGGTGTACGCGATGATCCGGCGCGCCGACACGATCGGCGTGTTCCAGATCGAGTCGCGCGCGCAGATGTCGATGCTGCCGCGCCTGAAGCCCGCGAATTTCTACGACCTCGTGATCGAAGTCGCGATCGTGCGCCCCGGGCCGATCCAGGGCGGCATGGTGCATCCGTACCTCAGGCGCCGGCAGGGCAAGGAGCCGGTCACCTATCCGAGCGAAGCGGTGCGCGCGGTGCTCGAGCGCACGCTCGGCGTGCCGATCTTCCAGGAGCAGGTGATGCAGCTCGCGATCGTCGCCGCGGGTTTCTCGCCCGGCGAGGCCGACCGGTTGCGCCGCTCGATGGCCGCGTGGCGGCGCAAGGGCGGCCTCGAGAAGTTCGAGGAGCGCCTGGTCGAGGGCATGGGGAAGCGCGGCTACAGCGAGGCGTTCGCGCGCCAGATCTACCAGCAGATCCTGGGCTTCGGCGAGTACGGCTTCCCCGAATCGCACTCGGCGTCGTTCTCGCTCCTCGTCTACGTCTCCGCGTGGCTCAAGCGCTACCACCCGGCCGCGTTCACCGCATCGCTCCTCAATTCGCTGCCGATGGGCTTCTACGGTCCCGCGCAACTCGTCGCCGACGCGCGCCGCCACGGCGTCGAGGTGCGCGGACCCGACGCGACGATCAGCGGGTGGGATTGCGCGCTGGAAAGCAGGGTCAGGAAAGTAGGGTCAGACTCGACTTTCCGCGGAGCGAAAGTAGGGTCAGACTCGACTTTCCGCGGTGAAGGATCGTATCGACAGGGGACGGACGGAAAGTCGAGTCTGACCCTACTTTCGCTACGACCGGCGACGGGCGGAAAGTCGAGTCTGACCCTGCTTTTCCCG
>DAOMBL010000270.1:0-5413 GCA_035427325.1 Casimicrobiaceae bacterium | reverse complement strand
TCGCGCTCGACGCGCTCAACAGCCTCGGCGCGACGGCGACCGGCGCGTCGTTCGCGACCTCCACCGGCGACATCCTCGAGGTGTCCTGCTTCGGCCCGGGCGTGTTCCGGGTGCGCGCGGGTCCCAACACCCGGCCCGACTACGGCATCGTGACGGGGCGGGCGAAAGCCTGCGCGGTGGCCCAGCCCTCGCCGGAGGCGTGGACGTTCACCGCGGGCGAAGCGACGCTCGAACTCACCGGGTCGCCGCTGCGTTTCCGCCTGACGCGCAAGGGACGCGCCGTCGCGGAATCGATCACCGACCGGCACGTCCGCGGTTCGCCGAGGCTACCGGCGTTCGGTCGCGTTCGCGGCGCGCACGCCTGGATCGCGTCGATCGCGCTCGCCTCGGGCGAAGCGGTGTACGGACTGGGCGAGAGGCCCGGCCCACTCGACAAGCGCGGACAACTCGTCCACTCCGACGTGCAGGACGCGCTCGGCATGCACGCCGGGCTCTCGTCGAAGGGCATCCCGTTCGCGTGGAGCCCGGGCACCGGTGCCGGCGCGTGGGGTGTCTTCGTCAATACGCCCTCGCGCGTCATCCACGGCGTCGGCCATCCGGCCTGGTCGCACCGCAGCTACGCGCTCCTCGTCGCCGACGAGGCGCTCGACGCCTTCTTCTTCGTCGCGGCCGCGCCCGCCGACATCCTCGACGCGTTCTCGCAACTCACCGGCCGGGCGCCGGGCGTGCCGCGCTGGAGCCTCGGTCTTTGGGTGTCGCGCACCTCGTTCAAGTCCGCGGACGAAGCGGCCGGGGTCGCCGCGCGATACCGCGCACGCAAGCTGCCCTGCGACGTGCTGGCGCTCGATGGAGGCGCCACCTGGCATGCGCCGGGGGGATTCTCGTTCCGCTTCGACCCGGACCGCCTTCCCGACCCGGCCGCCGCGCTGGCGAAGATCCGGGCGCAGCACCTGCGCGTGGGCGTCCAGGAAACACCCTACGTGCCGGTGCACGATCCGCTGTTCGCCGAGCTCGCGCAGCGCCACTATCTGCTGACGACCGTGCACGGCGACCCCTGCGTGATTCGCCCGGATGCGGTCGCAGCGTCCGGGCCGCAGGACGGCATGCTCCCGCCGTCGCCCGAGTGCGGCATTCTCGATTTCACCAACCCGGCCGCGCTCGCGTGGTGGCGCGACCAGCACCGGCCGCTCTTCGCCACCGGCGTCGACGTCTTCGCGAGCGATGGCGGCGAGCACGTTCCCGACGACGCACTGGCGTTCAACGGCGACTCGGGCGCGCGACTGCACAACGTCTATCCGCAGCTCTACAACCAGTGTGTGTTCGAGGCCACCACGCGCTACCAGCCGAAGGACGCCGCTCCGCCGATCGTCGCAAGCCGCGCGGGCTGGTCGGCGAGTCACCGCCATCCGGTCGGCTGGGGCGCCGACGCGCAGGGCGACTGGGAGGGTCTCGCCGCGTCGATCCGCGGAGCCCTCTCGCTCGGCATGAGCGGCACTCCGTTCCTCGGTCTGGACGTCGGCGGAAGCCACGGCGCCGCGCCCCCGGATGCGGAACTCTATCTTCGCTGGCTGCAGGCGGCCGTGTTCAGCTCGCACCTGCGCATCCACGGCCCCGGCGAACGCGAGCCGTGGACGTTCGGCGTCGAGACCGAGGCCGTCGCGCGCAAGTGGCTCGCGTTCCGCTACCGACTGATCCCGTATCTCGAGCGCGCGATCGTGCAGGCGACGCGCACCGGCCTGCCGGTCATGCGCGCGATGCCGCTCGCGTTCCCCGGCCATGCGCTCACGCGGCACGCCGACACGCAGTTCCTGTGCGGCGAGGCGATCCTGGTCGCGCCGATCGTCGCGCCCGGCGGCGAGGTCGAGGTCGCGTTGCCGCCCGGAGGCTGGTACGACCTCAACACGCGCGTGCGCCATGCCGGACGGCAGGTGCTGCGCTACCGCGCGTCGCTCGACCAGTTCCCCGCGTTCGGTCGCGAAGGCCACGCGCTGCCGCTCGGGCGCGCCGTGCAGCACACCGGCGAGATCGACGCCGCGAATCCGCTCGAGCAGCTCTGGGTGTTCGGCGCGCCGGCGAACTTCCTCGACGGATTCACGCAGGCCCGCATCGAGGCCGACGGCGAAGGAGGATTCACGCTGCGGTCCGGTCCGGGGGTCGACGTCGTGACCTTCGGCCGCTGAATACCGTCGTCGCCATGGACAGCCGACCCGCGATCGCGGTCACCTCGGGCGAACCCGCGGGCATCGGCCCGGAACTCTGCGCGATGCTGGCGGTGCGCCACGCCCGCGCGCCGTTCGATGCGCGCCTCGTGCTGCTGGGCGACCGCGACCTGCTCGAAGCGCGGGCCGAGCGCATCGGTCTCGCGCCCCGCTACGCCGACTACACCGCGTCGACCAGCGGACCGGCCGGGGCGATCGAGGTCTGGCATCGCCCGCTCGCGGCACCGGCTACGCCGGGTCATCCCGATCCGTCGAACGCGATGTCGGTCATCGATGCGCTTCGCGACGCCTGCGACGCCTGCGCCTCCGGTGCGTTCGACGCGCTCGTCACCGCGCCCGTGCAGAAGAGCACGATCCTCGACGCCGGCGTGCCGTTCACCGGGCACACCGAGTACTTCGCCGCGCGCACCGGCACCCCGCGCGTCGTGATGATGCTGGTCGGCGGGCCCGGCGAGGCGCCGCTGCGCGTCGCCCTCGTCACCACGCACCTCGCGCTCGCCGACGTCCCCGGGGCCATCACGCGTGCCGCCGTTTGCGAGACGATCGCCATCGTCGCCTCCGCGCTCGCGCAGCAATTCCGCATCGCCGCGCCGCGCATCGCCGTGTGCGGCCTCAATCCGCACGCGGGCGAGGGCGGACACCTCGGCCGCGAGGAGATCGAGGTCATCGCGCCTGCGATCGCCGAGTGCCGCGCCGAGGGCATCGAGGTGGAGGGCCCGCTGCCGGCCGACACGGTGTTCGTGCCGTCGCACGCCCGCGGATTCGACGCGATCGTCGCGATGTACCACGATCAGGGATTGCCGGTGCTCAAGGCCGCGAGCTTCGGGCGCGGCGTCAACGTGACGCTCGGGCTGCCGTTCCCGCGCACGTCGGTCGACCACGGCACCGCGCTCGACCTCGCGGCAGACCCCGCGCGCGCCGCCGGTGCCGATCCGGGCAGCCTGTTCGAGGCGATCGATCTCGCGACCGCGCTCTCCCGCAGCGCGGCACGCTGACGGCGCCCGCGCGCGATCCGATGGCCCGAGCGAGCGGCCGCGTCGTCCAGGGCCACGTCGCGCGCAGGCGCTTCGGTCAGAACTTCCTCGCCGATGCGCACTACGTCGCGCGTATCGCCGACGCGGTGTCGCCGCGAGCCGGCGAAACCGTCGTCGAGATCGGGCCGGGGCTGGGCGCGCTCACCGCCGAACTCGTCGCGCGCGCCGGTCGCGTCGTCGCGATCGAGATCGACCGGGACCTCGCCTCGCGGTTGCGCGAGCGTTTCGCGCCCGGGCGACTGACGCTGATCGAGGGCGACGCGCTCGCCTTCGACTTCGCTTCGCTCGGGCACGGCCTGCGCATCGTCGGCAACCTGCCCTACAACATCAGTTCGCCGCTCCTGTTCCATCTCGCGGCGCAGGTGCACGCGCTCGCCGACCTGACCGTCATGCTGCAGAGGGAGGTGGTCGCGCGCATGACCGCCTCACCTGCGACGGCGGACTACGGAAGGCTCACCGTGATGCTCGGCGCCACTTTCTCGATCGAGCGCCTGTTCACGGTTCCCGCGGGCGCGTTCCGTCCGGCGCCGAAGGTCGAGTCCGCGGTCGCGCGGCTCGTCCCGCTCGGGAGGGCGCGGCCCGCGATCGCCGATCCACGCCGCTTCTCCGCGATCGTCGCGGCGGCGTTCGCGCAACGGCGCAAGACCTTGCGCAATGCGCTTGCGAACGTCGTCGCGCCCGCCGCGTTCGCGGCCGCCGGCATCGATCCGCAGCGGCGCGGCGAAACGCTGTCGGTCGCGGAATTCGTGCGCCTGGCCGACGCGACGCTCGGCCAGCGCTGATCGCCTGCGAACGCTTCGCGCGTCGGCCTGAAGGCCAGGACGTCGGCCTGAAGGCCGACCCACAACCCCTCCGCTGTGGGTCGGGCTTCAGCCCGACAGGCTGCCGTGACATGCCTGTGGGTCGGGCTTCAGCCCGACGGGGACTGTGCGGATGCGAATGAACCGCGTCGGCCTGAAGTCCAAACCGTCGGCCTGAAGGCCAGGCCGTCGGCCTGAAGGCCGACCCACGAAAGTCGCGACCCGGCGCTCGATGCGCCGCCCCGGGAATCGCCGCCGCGACTGTCCTCTGACTTCTGACTCCTGTCTCCTGATGTCGGCCCGCGGCATGTCACGACCGCGCGTTCCACCCGCCATCCGGCCGGACCGCGGGCGAGTCGATCCGGACGCTCTTGCGACGCGACGTCGTTCCGCGCAGCAGGACGACGTTCGCGCGCGGCACGCCGAACGCCTCGGCCATGAACCGCACGAGTTCGTCGTTCGCGCGCCCGTCGACCGGCGGCGCGGCGAGCCTGACCTTCAGCGCGTCGCCGTGGATGCCGGCGACCTCGCTGCGGCGTGCGCCCGGCTGCACGTGGACGGTCAGGACCAGCGCGCCCGCCTCCTCGCGCAGCCACGGGTGCGCCATCGTCACCGCATCAGCATCACGGCCGCCTGTTCGAGCCATCGCACTGGCAGCATCAGCAGCAGGTTGAGCAGCACGATCAGGATCAGCGGCGTGAGATCGAGCGTGCCGCCGATCGGCGGGATCACGCGCCGCAACGGGCGCAGGAACGGGAAGGTCATCGCGTTGAGGAGGCCGGAAAGCGGACCGTCCGGCGCGACCCAGGAGAGCACCGCCTGCACGATCACGACCGCGATCAGCACGTAGATCGCCGCCTTGAGGAGCGCGATCGCGGCGGAGGCGAGCACGAACGCCGCCGCGGCGCCGGTGAGGGACGCGAAGCCGCTGCCGAAGATCGCGAACATCGCGATGAACTGCGCGACTTCCATCGCGTAGGCGGCCACGAGCGAGGCCCAGTCGTAGCCGCCCGCGCCCGGGATCACGCGGCGCAGAGGCTTCACCGCCCAGTCGGTGAGCGCGACCACCGCCGCTCCCGCGGGATTGCGGAACGGCGCGCGCATCGCCTGCATGAGGAAGCGCAGCAGGAAGCCGTAGATGAAGAGCCCGAAGAACACCTCGAGGACGAACGCGAGCGCCTGGCTGGCCATGGTCGACTCCGGTCAGTCGTCGCGACCGAGGATCGCGCCCATCTCGGTCGCGCGCGCGGTGGCGGCGTCGACGGCGGCGGCGATCGCCTCGCGCACCCGCGCGGCTTCGAGCGCCGCGATCCCGCGTTCGGTCGTGCCGCCCTTCGATGTCACGCGCGCGCGTAGCGTC
>DAOMBL010000269.1:0-5431 GCA_035427325.1 Casimicrobiaceae bacterium | reverse complement strand
CCTACCAGGCGTTCCGGGCGATCACCGAGACCTTCTCGCCCTACCAGCTCAATCCCGGCAACCTGAATCCGCTGCGCGAACTGCTCGCGCAGAGCGTCGACTTCGAGGCGCTGCGCCGCTCGCGCGCGATCAAGCTCTTCCTCTCGGCCACGCGGGTGCGCGACGGCAAGATCCACGTGTTCCACGGTCACGAAGTCAGCGTCGATGCGGTGCTCGCGTCCGCGTGCCTGCCGCAGTATTTCCAGGCGGTCGAGGTCGACGGACAGGCGTACTGGGACGGCGGGTTCACCGGGAACCCGGCGCTGTTCCCGTTCTTCTACGAGTGCGCCTCGCGCGACGTCGTCATCGTGCACGTGAATCCGATCGTGCGCGAAGGCGTCCCGGTGCTCCCGGAGGGCATCGCCAACCGCGTCAACGAGATCACGTTCAACAGTTCGCTGATCGCGGAACTGCGCGCGATCGCGTTCGTCCAGCGCCTCGTGGCGGACGGGTGGCTCAAGCTCGACAAGCGCTCGAAGCTCCGCTACATCCGCATGCACGCGATCCGCGCGGACCGTGCGCTCGCCGACCTCACCGAGGCATCGAAGTTCGAACTGGACCTCGCGTTCCTGACGACGCTGCGCGACCGCGGGCGCGAGACCGCGGCGGCGTGGATCGAGTCGAACTGGTCGTCGATCGGGAAGCGCTCGACGGTCGATATCCGAAGCGAATACCTGCACGTGCCGCCGGCGACCGCGCCGAGGGAAACGCGTGCGGCGGGCCGTCGCCCCGCCGCCGCGCGGCCGGCGCCGCGCGGGCGAGGCACCGCGAAGGTCAGGCCGAGAAGCTCGACCCGCAGCCGCAGGTCGACTGCGCGTTCGGGTTCTTGATCACGAACTGCGCGCCCTCGAGGCCGTCCGTGTAGTCGATCTCCGCGCCCGCGAGGTACTGGAAGCTCATCGGGTCGATCAGGAGCGTCACGCCGTTCTTCACCATCGAGGTGTCGTCCTCGGCGGCGGTCTCGTCGAACGTGAAGCCGTACTGGAAGCCGGAGCAGCCTCCCCCGGTCACGAAGACCCGCAGCTTGAGTTCCGGATTGCCCTCTTCCTCGATCAGCGCGCGAACCTTCTCGGCCGCGGCATCGGTGAAGACGAGCGGGGCGGGCATCTCGTTCATCGCATTCATCGTCGTGCTCCCGTGGGCGTCGCCGCCCGTTGCTGGCGGTCGGAGCGTCAGCCCCCGACCCGCTTCAGTTCGACCACCGACGCCGATCCCGGTTCGGCCTGGCCGTGGTTCAACCGGCCCTGGATCATCGCGCCGACGTGCATTTCGAGCGTCTTGTAGCTCACGTCCCCGGTCACGCGGGCCTTGGGGTGCAGTTCCAGGTAGTCGCTCGCCGTCACCGGGCCGTTCACCGTCCCATTGACCACGATGTGCGAAACGCGGACCTCGCCGTCGATCCGCGCCTGCTCGCTCACCACCAGCGTTCCGGCCTGGCCCTCCGCGGTGGAGACGTTGCCCTCGACCCGGCCGTCGATCCGCAGGCCGCCGGTGAACACGATGTCTCCGCGCACCGACGTGCCGGCGCCGATCAGGCAGTCGATGCGCTTCTGCGGCGGCGGATGCTTCTTTTCCTTGAACATGGGGCCTCGCTACGAGAGGGCAAGGGTCCGGACGACGCGGGGCGCCGCGGTGCCGTCCTCGTACGCCCGAACGGTCAGCGACCGCACCTGCGTACCGGGGGGAACCTTGAGGACCCCTTCGATCCGCTGATAATACTTGAATCGCAGCTTGAGGGCCGGGGCCGCGTCCGGCTGGTCGTCGGGCAGGCGCATCGTCGACGGATGGTCGCGTCCGGCGTCGTCCTGGGCGGGCACGAGCGTGGCGGCGAGCGCGAGACGGCCCTGGAAGTCGTCGCGCGGCGTCCCGCCGCGCACGACGAGCACGCTGTAGTGCCACGCGTCCTCGGCCGCGCGCTCGACCACGAGCCGGGGGATCGACAGCCCGACCTGCTTGCTCGAGTCGGCGACGAGCTTCTGCAGGAACGCGAGTTCCTCCTTGGCGGCCTGCGCTTCCTGCGTGAGTTCGCTGAGTTGCCGCGACAGCGCCGCCTGCGCGCCGCGCGTCATCGCGAGTTCGCTCTCGAGTCCGGAATTGGCGAGCCGGAGCGCGGCGGCCTCGCGAGCGAGACGATCGACGTCCGCCTTCGCGGTGGCGAGGTCCTGCTCGATCTCCCTGCGGTTGAAGCCGCCGAAGATCTGCCCGAAGTCGAATCCCCACCACCACATGCCGCCCACGAGCGCGACCAGCGCCATCGCGATGGCCGCGCGCCAGGGCCACCCCAGGTGCGTGCGCACCGCCATGCGCGGCGCGCTGATCGAGAAGCGGCGCCGGACGCGGCGCCAGGCATGGTCGACCGACATCGCGCGCGCTAGGGCAGCACCGGCAGCGCCTCGAGGCCGGTGATCTCCGGGAGCCCGAACATCAGGTTCATGTTCTGGATCGCCTGTCCCGCCGCGCCCTTGACGAGGTTGTCCTCGACCGCGAGCACCCGGACGAGGTCGCTGCCGTCCGGACGCTGCACGGCGAGCCTCAGCGTGTTGGACTCGCGCACCGAGCGTGTGTCGGGCGCCGAGCCCGCGGGCATCACGTCGACGAAAGGTTCGCCCGCGTAGCGCTCCTCGTAGAGCGCCTGCAGGTCGACCCCGGGCTTCGTCAGCGGTGCGTACAGCGTCGCGAAGATGCCCCGGATCGCGGGCGTGAGATGGGGCGTGAACAGCAGCGATACCGGACCCTTCGCCGCGATGGCGAGGCCCTGCGCGATCTCCGGCTGGTGGCGATGGCCCTTCACGCCGTACGCGGCGAAGTTGTCCGACGCCTCGGCGAACATCAGGTTCAGTTCCGCCTTGCGCCCGGCGCCCGAGACGCCCGACTTGCAGTCGGCGATCAGTCGCCCCGTGTCGACCACGCCGGCTTCGACGAGCGGCAGGAAACCCAGTTGCACGGCGGTCGGATAGCAGCCGGGGTTGCCGACGATTCGCGCCTTCCGGATCGCGTCGCGGTTCACCTCCGGCAGGCCGTAGACGGCTTCCGCCAGGAGATCCGGACAGGCATGCGGCATCTTGTACCAGCGCTCGAAGAGTGCGGGATCCGCGAGCCGGAAGTCGGCGGCGAGGTCGATGATCTTCGTGCCCGCCCCCACGAGTTCGCGCGCCTGCGCCATCGCCACGCCGTGCGGGGTCGCGAAGAACACGACGTCGCAGTCGGCGAGCTTCGCCTGGTCGGGCTCGACGAACGCGAGGTCGTCGTATCGCCCGCGCAGGCTCGGGAACATGTCGGACACGCGCGTGCCCGCGTCCTTGCGCGACGTGATCGCGCGCACCCGCGCTTCGCGATGCGCGGCGAGGAGCCGCAGGAGTTCCACGCCCGTGTAACCGGTTCCTCCGACGATGCCGACGTCGATCACCATGCCTCCGTCATGTCCGTTGCCGATTCTAGCAACAGGCAGCCCGCCGCTGGGTCCGCGCCGGGCGTCGTGCTCCGTCTGTCGGACGGCATCCGACCCCGGAACGAAAAGGCCGCCTGACGGCGGCCTTCCGACGGGACCCTCGCCCGGGATCAGCGCTTGCTGAACTGCTTGCGGCGCCGCGCCTTGTGCAGGCCGACCTTCTTGCGCTCGACCTCGCGCGCGTCGCGCGTGACCAGACCGGCCTTCGACAGCACCGGCTTCAACTGCGCGTCGTAGTCGATCAGAGCACGCGTGATGCCGTGGCGCACCGCGCCGGCCTGGCCGGACTCCCCGCCGCCCGACACGTTGACCATCACGTCGAAGGTCTTCTCGTGGTTGGTGAGCGTGAGCGGCTGCCGCGCGACCATGCGGCCGGTCTCGCGCGCGAAGAATTCGTCGATCGGCTTCTCGTTGACGACGATCCTGCCGCTTCCCTGCTTGAGGAACACGCGGGCGACCGAGGTCTTGCGCCGGCCCGTGCCGTAGTAGTAGTTGCCGATCATGTCAGGCCTTGGAGACGTCGAGGGACTTGGGCTGCTGCGCCGTGTGCGGGTGCGAGGGCCCCGCGTAGCACTTGAGCTTCTTCAGCATCGCGTAGCCGAGCGGACCCTTCGGGAGCATGCCCTTGACCGCCTTCTCGAGCGCGCGGCCGGGGAAACGCGCCTGCATCTTGCCGAACGTCGTCGTCGAGATGCCGCCCGGATAGGTCGAGTGGCGGTGGTAGAGCTTCGTCTCCGCCTTCGTGCCGGTGACACGGAGCTTCTCGACGTTGGTGACGACGATGAAATCGCCGGTGTCCACGTGGGGCGTGTAGATCGGCTTGTGCTTGCCGCGCAGGCGCAGTGCGATCTGGCTCGCGAGGCGGCCGAGCACCTGGTCGGTCGCGTCGACGACGTACCAGTCCCGGCGCACGTCGGCGGGCTTGGCGGAATAGGTCTTCATGGCGGGCGGGTTCCGGGAGGCGCGCCGGCGCGTTGTGCCGGATGCGCGAAGCAAAGTCTTGAATTGTAATCCGGAATGCGACGCCCGGTCAACCGGGCCAGGTCGTTCGCCGAGGGCTGCGGCGGCGCAACAAGCCCGGGCGTTGTCGCTGGCGCCGCCGGCAGGACGGGACCGGGCGGCAAAAAAATGGGCACGGTGCCTGGCACCGCGCCCGAGGATTCCATCCAAGGAGGAGGAGGGATGGAATGCGCCGGCGGAGCGGAGGAGGACCCCGCGGGGCCGCCGACCCGATCAGAATCTCATATTGCGGCGCACAATGCAATGGGAAACCGGGGTCAACCCGGGGCCGGACTGTCGCCGGGGCACCGGGAGCCCGCTGGGATGCTCGGGGCGGGACGCTCCAGGCTTCCGCCACGGGATGTCCGGGGCGGGATGCTCCGGGCTCCCGTCACGACCCCCCCGGTGCAGGACGTCCCCGACGTGGAGCATGCGCAGCCGCGACCGATCTGGGCGCGGTTGGGTTACGCTGGACGTCCCCTCGAATCCCATCGCTGCCGTTAGTGGGCGCCTACCAACATGAAGACCCGGATACGCTGGACCGAAGGCATGTCATTCGTCGCGGAGACCGGAAGCGGTCACGCGCTCGTGATCGACGGCGCGCCCGAGCACGGCGGCCGGAACCTCGGACCGCGGCCGATGGAACTGGTGCTCGCAGGCGCGGCCGCATGCACGGCATTCGACGTGGTGCTGATCCTCAGGAAAGCGCGCCAGCCCGTGACCGACTGCGCCGTCGAGGCCGATGCCGATCGCGCCGACGTCGAACCCAAGGTGTTCACCCGTATCCGGCTCGCCTACACGGTCGCGGGTCGGGGACTCGATCCTCGGCAGGTCGAGCGCGCGGTGAAGCTCTCGAAGGAAAAGTACTTCTCCGCGACGATCATGCTCGGACGGACCGCCGAAATCCAGACCACGGTCCGCATCGTCGACGGAGACCGGGTTCCG
>DAOMBL010000268.1:0-5432 GCA_035427325.1 Casimicrobiaceae bacterium | reverse complement strand
TCACGGCTTTCCTCCGGCGCCTGTGCGCCGGGGCCACCCGCGGACGAAGGCAGGCGCAGGCGCCGCGCCCGAGGCCGCAGACCACCCGAAGGAGTCGCCACGATGGCCAGGATCGAATTCACCGCGTTCCCCCGCAAGCAGGAAGGACGAGGCGCCTCGCGGCGCCTGCGCCGCGACGGCAAGGCGCCCGGCATCGTCTACGGCGGCAGCGCAGCCCCGACGCCGATCGAACTCGACCACAACGCGCTGATGCACGCGCTGAAGAACGAGGCGTTCCACGCGTCGATCCTGTCGATGAAACTCGACGGGAACGCGCAGCAGGTGCTGCTGCGCGACGTCCAGATGCACCCGTTCCGCCCGCAGGTGCTGCACGTCGATTTCCAGCGCGTCGACCCCGCGCGGAAGATCCACATGAAGGTGCCGCTCCACTTCGTGAACGCGGAAGTCTCACGCGCGGTGAAGGAGGAGGGCGCGATCGTCAGCCACGTGCAGAACGAGATCGAGATCGCGTGCCTGCCGAAGGACCTGCCCGAGTTCATCTCGGTCGACCTGAGCGGCCTGTCGACCGGGCACCCGCTCAAGACGTCCGGACTGAAGCTTCCCGACGGAGTCGTCGCGGTCACGCGCGGCCGGGATCCGGTGATTGCGACCGCGGTGATCCCGAAGCAGGTCTCCGAGGAAGCCGAGGCTGCCGCCGGTGCGGCGCCTGCCGAGGGCGAAGCGGCGGCTGCCGCAGCAGCTCCGGCCGCGCCCGCGGCCGACGCCAAGGCCGCCGAGGCCAAGGCGGGCGACGCCAAGCCTGCCGCGGCGAAGAAGGACGACAAGAAGAAATAGTCGTCGGATTCCGCCTTCGAAACCGGCCCGCCGCGCCGAGTCGCCGGCGGGCCTTTTCGTTGGCGGACCGACCCGACGCGATGGTCGCCAACGCCTCGATTCGCCTCGTCGCCGGCCTCGGCAATCCGGGCCGCGCCTACGAGCGCACGCGCCACAACGCGGGCTTCTGGTTCGTCGACGCGCTGGCCTCGAAGCTCGGTGCGGCCTTCACGGCCCAGCCGCGATTCGCGGCCGAGGTCGCGCGCGCGGGGGACGTGCGTCTCGCGAAGCCGGCGACGTACATGAACGAATCCGGTCGCAGCGTCGGCGCGCTCGCCCGCTTCCACGCGATCGCGCCCGCCGAGATCCTCGTCGTGCACGACGAACTCGACCTCGCTGCGGGGACGGTCAAGCTGAAGCTCGGCGGAGGCGTCGCAGGTCACAACGGCCTGAAGGACATCCGCGCCCACCTCGCGACACCGCATTTCTGGCGGCTGCGGCTGGGCATCGGGCACCCGCGCGACTCGGAACTGCCGCAGCAGCCGGTCGTCGACTACGTCCTGAAGCCGCCGCGCGCCGACGAGCGGGACGCGATCGGCCGCGCAATCGAGCGCGCGCTGGACGCGTGGCCCGACATCGCCGCAGGCGATCTCGAGCGCGCGATGATGCGTTTGCATACCCGAGGACCGGAATGAGCCTCAAGTGCGGCATCGTGGGACTGCCGAACGTCGGCAAGTCGACGCTGTTCAATGCGCTGACGCGCGCGGGGATCGCGGCGGAGAACTATCCGTTCTGCACGATCGAGCCCAACGTCGGCATCGTCGAGGTGCCCGATGCGCGCCTCGCCTCGCTCGCGGCCATCGCGAAGCCGCAGAAGGTGATCCCGGCGGTCGTCGAGTTCGTCGACATCGCGGGCCTCGTCGCCGGCGCCTCGAAAGGCGAGGGGCTCGGCAACCAGTTCCTCGCGAACATCCGCGAGTGCGACGCGATCGCGCACGTCGTGCGCTGCTTCGAGGACGGCAACGTCGTGCACGTCGCGGGGAAGGTCGACCCGGTGTCCGACATCGCCACGATCGACACCGAACTCGCGCTCGCCGGTCGAGAAGCAGGTCGCGAAGGTCGAGAAGCTCGCCCGAGCGGGCGGCGACAAGGAGGCGAAGCGTCTGCACGAGGCGCTCGTCAAGGTGCAGGCGACGCTCGACCGGGGGTCTCCGGCGCGCGCCGCCGACCTCTACCCCGAGGAGCGCGCGCTGCTGAAGCCGTTCTTCCTGCTCACGATGAAGCCCACGATGTACGTCGCGAACGTCGCCGAGCGCGGCTTCGCGGACAATCCGCTGCTCGCGGCGGTGGAGGCGCACGCCGCGAAGGAAGGCGCGCCGGTCGTGCCGGTGTGCGCGGCGATCGAGGCCGAGATCGCCGACCTCGAGGGCGAGGATCGCAAGGCGTTCCTCGACGACCTCGGACTGTCCGAGCCCGGGCTGGACCGCGTGATCCACGCCGCGTACCGGTTGCTGGGCCTGCAGACCTACTTCACCGCGGGGCCGAAGGAGGTGCGCGCGTGGACGGTGCCGGTCGGCGCGACGGCGCCGCAGGCGGCCGGCGTCATCCACACCGACTTCGAGAAGGGCTTCATCCGCGCGGAGACGATCGCCTACGACGACTACGTGGCGCTCGGCGGCGAGCACGGCGCGAAGGAGGCGGGGAAGATGCGGCTCGAGGGCAAGGAGTACGTGCTGCGTGACGGCGACGTCATGCATTTCCGGTTCAACGTGTAGCCGGCGCGCCAAGGGCGCCCTCGCCGCGGGCGCGGGCCGCCTGCGCGACCCAGGAGCAGCCGTGTCGCAATCCCCGCACGCGCCGGTGGCGCAGGTTCCGTTCCTGAAACTCCTCGGCGTCGTGCAGGAGCCCGCGGCGCCGGGCCGCTCGCGCATCCGCCTGCCGGAACTCCGCGACGACCTCACGAACCTCGTTCCCGCCGCGCACGGCGGCGTCGTGATGACGCTGCTCGACGTGGCGATGGCGCGGGCGGCGACGTCGGTGCCCGATGCCCCGTCGACGACCGTGGTGCCGGTCGAGATGTCGTCGCGCTTCGTGCGCCCCGCGCGCGGGGGGCTCGTCGCGGAAGGCGAGGTGCTGCACGCGGGCGGGTCGCTGTGCACCTGCGAGGCACGGCTGCACGACGCCGGCGGGAATCTCGTCGCGACGGCGATGGGGACGTTCAAGTACTGGCGCGGCCGGGCGGGTGGGGTCGAATAGCTCCTCCGGCGAGCGCCGTTCCGCGCTCCGCGCCGGATCGCCGAAGTCGCCGACGCTGCCCGGCGCGCTCCTTGTGACTACAATGGCTGCCCTCGGCGGGCTGCGTCGCGGGGCCGCGGCGGGCCATCGACCGGCCTCGAACCGCCGGGCGCCCCGCGGACGAGACGGAGGACGGGTGACGCGGCAGGACGCTGGACGGATCGTACTCGCCGGGCTCGCCGCGCTGGCCGCCTGCGCACCGCTTCCGCGCCTCGAGGCGCCCGAGGTCGTCGCGCTCGCGGTGTCGAACATCGAGATCCGCCTGCCGACGATCCGCGTCGACACGCTGCTCACGTTGCACAACCCCAACCGCATCGACGTGTCCGTCGCCTCGCTCGACGCCGACCTCACGATCGGCGGCGAACGGGCCGGCACCGTGAGGCTCCTCGCGCCGGTGACGCTGCCGGCGGGCGCGGCCGCGACGGTCGAGGTGTCCACGGTCGGCGACGCGGCGATCGCGCTCACCGGCGTCGGACGCGCGCTCGTCAGCGGGCGCTCGCTCGACTATGCCTTGCGCGGCACGCTGGTGCTCGCCGACGGGCGGTCGTTCCCGTTCGTGCGGCGCGGGCAGGTCGCGGGGCCGCGACGATCGTGACGACGCTCGCGTTCACCAAGATGCATGGACTCGGCAACGACTTCGTCGTCGTCGACGCCACCGCCGAGCCGTTCACGCTCACGCCGGCCCAGATCCGCGCGCTCGCCGACCGGCGATTCGGCGTGGGTTGCGACCAGGTGCTCGTCGTCGAGCGCCCCGTGCGGCACGACACGGATTTCCGCTACCGGATCTTCAACGCCGACGGCGGCGAGGTCGAGCAGTGCGGCAACGGCGCGCGCTGCTTCGTCGTCTTCGTGCGCGAACACGGCCTGACGGACAAGCGCGCGATCCGCGTGGAGACCGCCGGGGGCGTCATCACGCCGAGGCTCGAGGACGACGGCGAGGTGACCGTCGACATGGGGGCGCCTCGGTTCGCGGCGCGCGACGTTCCGTTCCTCGGCGGTTCGGGAGGCCCAACCGATACGCTCGACGTCGACGGAACGCCCGTGACCATCTCGGCGCTGTCGATGGGCAATCCGCACGCGGTGCAGATCGTCGCGGACGTCGCGTCCGCGCCGGTCGCGACCCAGGGACCGCGCATCGAACGCCATCCGCGTTTTCCGGAGCGCGTCAACGCGGGCTACATGCAGGTGATCGATCGCGCTACCATTGCGCTTCGCGTCTGGGAGCGCGGTGCGGGCGAGACACTGGCCTGCGGAACGGGCGCCTGCGCGGCGGTCGTGGCCGGCATCCGGCGTGGCGTCCTCGACGGCGCCGTGCGCGTGCGGGTGCGCGGCGGGGAGATGTCGATCGCCTGGGCGGGCGGGGGCGCGCCGGTGTGGATGACCGGTGCGGCGGCGACGGTGTTCGAGGGGCGCTGGCGCGTCACCGGCTGAAGGCGGCCGCGCGAAGCCGGACGGGGTGACGGAGACGGAACGAAACGATGGAAGCGAAGGACATCGCGGACTACCTGAGGGCGCACCCGGGGTTCTTCGAGGACCACGCGGACGTGCTCGCCGAGATCACCGTGCCGCACCCGCACGGGGGCCACGCGATCCCGATCGCCGAACGCCAGATCCTGTCGCTGCGCGAGCGCAGCGCCGAACTCGACGCGCGGCTGCGCGAGCTGATCGCGAACGGCCGGGCGAACGACACGATCGGCGAGAAGCTCCACCGGTCGACGCTCGCGCTCTTCGCTTCACCCGACCTCGAGACCACGCTCGCGGTGCTCGACCACAGCCTGAAGGAAGACTTCGGCGTGCCCGAGGTCGCCTCGCGGCTGTGGGGCCGGGTTCCCGAGCAATCGTACCTGCCGCAGCTCGCCGCGACTTCGCCGGAGGTGCGCGCGTGGGCCGACGCGATGACGCAGCCGCAGTGCGGCCTCGATGCGCCCTACGAGACGCGCGACTGGTTCGAGCACGGTGAGGCGCTCCGATCGTTCGCGTTCCTGCCGCTGCGCACCGCGCAGACCTTCGGCGTCCTCGCGCTCGCGAGCGAGGATCCCGACCGGTACCGCGCCGGCGTCGGCACCGTCTACCTCGTGAGGCTCGCGGAACTCGCGAGCGTCGCCACCGCGCGCTACCTGCCGGCCGGATAGGACGCGAGCGCGATGCCACGGGTCCGGACCGCCGCCGGCGTTGCGGCGGCGGGCGGTCCGCCCTCCGGCGCCAACGCGCGCGTCCTCGCGCAATTCGACGAACACCTCGCGTCGCGGCCCGCCCGCACGCGCGACGCGTACGCGCGCGACGTGGCGACGCTCGCCGCGCTCGCGGGCGAGCGGCCGCTCTCC
>DAOMBL010000267.1:0-5447 GCA_035427325.1 Casimicrobiaceae bacterium | reverse complement strand
CGGCGGTGGGAATCCCATGCCGCGCCATGAAACTCTTTGCGAGGTCCTTCGACGACTCGAGCTGCGCGGCCGCGCGGGTCGCGCCGACGATCGGCAGGCCGGCGGCGCGGAACGCGTCGACCACGCCCGCGGCGAGCGGCGCCTCGGGACCGACGATCGTCATCGCGACGCGCTCGCGCCGCGCGAACGCGACCAGTTCGTCGATCGCCGTGATCGCGACGTTGGCGACGCAGGGCTCGCGCGCCGTGCCCGCGTTCCCCGGCGCGACGAAGACCTTCGCGACGCGCGGCGACTGCGCGGCCTTCCAGGCCAGCGCGTGCTCGCGCCCGCCGCCGCCGATGACGAGCACGTTCATCGCAAGGGATTCACTCGAAGGTGTAGCGGCCGAACACGTAGAGCACGCTGCCGTTGTTCACGCCGCCGTTCACGGTCGGGATGAACGTCGAGACGAGCTTCGCCGGGCCGACGCGCAGCGAGAACAGCGGCAGGATCGCCGGGAAGGGGACGCCGGACAAGATGTCCGGCCGCTGGACGATCATGATCGTGTACCCCAGCCCGCCCTGCAGGCCGCCGCGCGGGCCCCAGTACCGGTTCCAGGCGTAGCCGACCTGCAACTGCGCGTTGCGGTGCGAATCCTGGAACGCGAGGCCGAAGACCGTGTGCTCGTCGCCGTTCGGGTCCTCGACCGTGCGGCCGTAGCCGCCGCCCCAGGAGTCGGACTCGAGTTCGTCGCGCTTCTCCTTCGTGTAGGTCCACGGCGTATGCCAGGAGTAGCCCGACACCAGGAGTTCGTGGTTGCCGCGCTTCCAGGTGTCGGTCAGGCGGCTGCAGAAGCGCTCGTACCAGGCGAGCGTCTCCGACGTGGGGTCGCCGTGGCATTCGGCCGCGCGCGCGAGCGGCGAGGCGAGGAGCGCGACGAGCGCCAGGACGACTCGGAGGTTGTGCCGCATGCTGGAATCAATGCCTGAAGTGACGGACGCCCGTGAACACCATCGCGATGCCGCGTTCGTCGGCCGCCGCGATCACCTCGTCGTCGCGCACGCTGCCGCCGGGCTGGATCACCGCGCGCGCTCCCTGGTCCGCGACCACGTCCAGGCCGTCGCGGAACGGGAAGAAGGCATCCGAGGCCGCCACCGAGCCCGCGAGATCGAGCTTCGCGGCGGACGCCTTCGACGCCGCGATGCGGGTCGAGTCGACGCGGCTCATCTGGCCGGCGCCCACGCCGAGCGTCGCGCCGTCGCGGCAATAGACGATCGCGTTCGACTTGACGAACTTGGCGACGCGCCAGGCGAACATCAGGTCGGCGAGTTCGCGCGGGCCCGGCGCCTGCTTCGTCACGACCCGGAGTTCGCCGGGTGCGACGTTGCGCGCATCGCCCGACTGCACGAGCAGCCCGCCGCCGATCCGCTTGAAGTCGAGCTGAGGGGACGTCGCGCCCTGCGCGAGCGGCACCTCGAGCACGCGGACGTTGCGCTTCTGGCCGACGATCGAGAGCGCGTCGTCGGTGTACGCGGGCGCGACCAGGACCTCGACGAACTGCCCCGCCACGGCCTCGAGCGTCGCCGCGTCGACCGGCCGGTTGAACGCGATGATGCCGCCGAACGCGCTCGTCGGATCGGTGGCGAACGCCCTCCGGTACGCCTCCAGCGTCGTCGCGCCGAGCGCGACGCCGCAGGGATTCGCGTGCTTGACGATGACGCACGCGGTGCCGTCGAACGACTTCACGCACTCCCAGGCCGCGTCCGCGTCGGCGATGTTGTTGTAGGAAAGCTCCTTCCCCTGCCGCTGGCGGAAGGTCGCGATCGACCCGGGCGAGGGCGACTCGTCGCGGTAGAACGCCGCCGACTGGTGCGGATTCTCTCCGTACCGAAGCGCCTGCACCCGCTCTCCCGCGTAGCGGAACGACTGCGGGAAGTCTTCCGCCGTGCCGTCCGCCGACCGCGCCGTGAGCCAGTTGGCGATCGCGCCGTCGTAGGCCGCCGTGTGCGCGAACGCCTTGCGGGCCAGCGCGAACCGCGTCGCGTCCGACAGCACGTTGCCGTTTCGCGCGAGTTCGACCGCGAGCGTCGCGTAGTCGGCGGGATCGACCACCACGCCGACGTGCTGCCAGTTCTTCGCGGCCGCGCGCACCATCGCCGGCCCGCCGATGTCGATGTTCTCGATCGCGTCGTCGAGCGAGCAGTCCGGATTCGCGACCGTCGCGCGAAACGGGTACAGGTTGACGACGACGAGGTCGATCGTCGGGATGCCGTGCGCGGCGATCGCCTCCGCGTGCGAAGCGAGGTCGCGCCGCGCGAGGATGCCTCCGTGCACCTTCGGGTGCAGCGTCTTCACCCGGCCGTCGAGCATCTCGGGGAAACCCGTGTACGCACCGACGTCGGTCACCGCGATGCCCGCGTCCGCGATGGCCTTCGCGGTGCCTCCGGTCGACAACAGCGCGACGCCGCGCCCGGCGAGCGTGCGCGCGAACTCGACGAGCCCCGTCTTGTCCGACACCGACAGCAGTGCCTGCGCGACCGGCGCCGCCATCACGAAAGCTTGTACTTCGCGAGCTTCGCCCGCAGCGTGTTGCGGTTCATGCCGAGCATGTCGGCGGCCTGCGTCTGGTTGTGGCCGGCGCGCTCCATGATCGAGGCGATGAGCGCACGCTCGACATGTCCGATCACCATCGCGTAGACGTTGTGCGCCGGCTCCCCGTCGAGGCGCCGGAAGTATTCGTCGAGCGAGCGCTCGACGCTGCGGCCGATGTCGTTGCTTCCGTTGAGCCTGACTTTGCGGTTCACGCCGCGAGGGCCTCCCTCGCCCCGTGCCTCGACGATTCGCGCGTCGCGAGCGCGCGACCCACGGCGGCGGCCTCTTCGGGCCCGCTCGCCACCCACAGCCGCTCGCCCAGGCGGGCGAGGTCGTCGCACCACCGCAGGACCGCGTCGAGCTGCGCGGTGGTCGTCTCGCACGCGTTCATCGCGCGGCGGAACGCCTCGCCGCCGGCCAGTCCCTCCGCGTACCAGCCGAGGTGCTTGCGCGCGGTGCGCACGCCCGCCTCCGGCCCGTGGAACGCGTGGTGGTCGTGCAGATGCGCGATCACGAGGATGCGGAACTCCTCCACCAGCGGCGGCGGCAGGTGCGTCCCGGTCGCGAGGAAGTGCGTGATCTCGCGGAAGATCCACGGGCGCCCCTGCGCGGCGCGCCCGATCATCAGGCCGTCCGCGCCGGTGGCCGCCAGCACGGCGCGCGCGCGCTCCGGCGAGTCGACATCGCCGTTGGCGATCACCGGGATCCCCACGGCGCGCTTGACGGCAGCGATCGTCGCGTACTCGACCGCGCCGGTGAATCCGCAGGCGCGCGTACGGCCGTGCACGGCCAGCGCGGCGATGCCCGCGTCCTCGGCGATGCGCGCGATGCGCACGGCGTTGCGCCGTTCCGGCGCGGGGCCGGTACGGATCTTGAGCGTCACCGGTACCTCGACCGCCGCGACCACCGCCTCGAGGATCGCCGCGACGCGGCCCTCGTCCGACTGCAGCGCGGAGCCGGCGGCGTCGTTTCAGTCCTTCTTCGCGGGGCACCCCATGTTGATGTCGATGATCTGCGCGCCGCGCTCGACGTTGTAGCGGGCGGCGTCCGCCATCGCCGCCGGATCCGCTCCGGCGATCTGCACCGCGATCGGCGCGCCCTCGCCCGCGTGGTCGATGCGGCGCATCGACTTCGCGGTCGCGCGGAGCGCGGGATTCGACGCGACCATCTCCGACACCGCGTAGCCCGCGCCGAGACGCCGGCACAACTGGCGGAAGGGCCGGTCGGTGACGCCCGCCATCGGCGCGACGGCGAGATTGTTCGGCAGCGCGTACGGGCCGATGCGCACGGGATTCGCGATTGCGGGGGCGATACGGGGACGGCGATTATACCGGCTTTGACGGCGCCGAGTTTCGCGAATGCGGGGCGCGACGAACGCGCGTTCGCGGTTCCGGCGCCGCCTCAGGCGCCGAACAACATCGCCCGCGTGAACGAGCGCTTGAGCGGCGGCGCGGCGTCCAGCAGCGCGAGTCCGAGGCCGCGCGGCCAGCGGACGAACGGCAGGTCGGTGCCGAACAGGTGCACGAGGCCGTGCGTGAACGCGACGCCCGCCCAGCGGTCGGGACGGCGGCGCGCCGCGTAGCCGCCGAGCGTCGCCGGAGACCCGGGATCGTCCCGCGGCGCGGCGAGGATCGTGCGGCGCAGCTCCCAGGCGTCGCGCAGGCCGACGTTGAAGCCCTGGCCGGCGACCGGGTGGAGCGTCTGCGACGCGTTGCCGATCGCGACGACGCGCTTCGCGACCGGCGGTCGCGCCAGTTCCAGCACGAGCGGAAACGAGCGGCGGGCGCGCACGCGCAGGAAATCGGCGCGCCGCGACCCGAAGTGTGCGGCGAAGCGCGCGACGAAGTCCTCGTCCGGCAACGCCAGCACCTCCTGCGCCAGTGCGGGCTCGAGCGTCCACACCAGGCTGTAGTGGTCGACTTCGGGCAGGAGCGCGATCGGGCCGCCGGGAGCGAAGCGCTCGTAGGCGAGCCCATCGTGGGGGGCGCGCGTCTCGATCTTGCCGATCACCGCGACCTGGCCGTAGTCGTGACGCACGCGCTCGATGCCCGCGATGCCGGCGCCGGTCCCGTCGGCCACCACGGCGAGGCGCGCGCCGATCGGCTCGGCGCCGCCCGAGGGAACGACGCTCGCGAGCGCCTCCGTCGCGTCGACGCGGTCGACCGACACGCCGTAGCGGACGTCGACGCCGGATCGCTCCAGCGCACCGTCGAGCGCAGCCTGCAGCGCCACGTACGACACGACGTAGCCCAGCGCGGGGAGCCCGACGTCGTCCGCGTCGAGCGTCGTCGACCCGAAACCCCGCGCCTGCGACACGTCGATCCGCACGATCGGCGTCACCGCGCCCTTCGTCGCCGCGAGCGCGGCCCACAGGCCGAGGCGCTCGAGGATCAGCCTCGACCCGTGCGACAGCGCGAGCGAGCGGTCGCCGCGCAGCGTCGCGCCGTGGGCCCGCGCGTCGAGCGCGACGACGCGAAGCCCGCTGTCGGCGAGCGCCAGAGCCAGGGTCGCGCCGACGGGGCCGGCGCCGACGATGCAGAGATCCATCAGGGGTCAGTTGGCAGTTGACAGTTGGCAGTTGACAGTTGGCAGTGGCGCCGGCGTGATGCGCGTGGCCGTGGGCGCGAGCGATCGCGCATAATGAATTCTTTCGACGAACCGCTCCGCCACGCTCACGGCCATACCACCCATCACCCTCGGAAACCCCGGCAACCCGACACCGCGCGCGACGCAATCACACCCCCAAAGTCGCACAAGACTCCGACGCCACTGTCAACTGTCAACTGTCAACTGCCAACTGACCTTCACGCGCGATCGCTCACGCCCACGGCCGCACGCATCACGCCGGCGCCACTGCCAACTGCCAACTGCCAACT
>DAOMBL010000266.1:0-5452 GCA_035427325.1 Casimicrobiaceae bacterium | reverse complement strand
GAGTTCCAGCGCAGCCTCGAGCCGCAGGCCCCGGGGCGCGCGCCCGGGCGGGTCGCCGGCGCCACGGGCACGCGCCCCCGCACGCCGACCGGCGATTCCGGCCGGAGGCGGGTCCGATGAACGACCGCCCGCTCGCGCCGTGCCGTCACTGCGCGCGCCGATCGAATTACACTCTGCGCACGCCTGCCGTGCCGCGGATTCCTGCCGGTCCGCGCTCGCGATCGCCGGCTGCCCCCGTGTCGAACGTTCCTGTCCGAAGGAGGAGTCCATGAAATTCCCGTCGTCGCTGTTCCAACCCGCGCGCCGTCGCGCGATCGGCAGACTCGCCGCGGTGGCGTCGCTGGCCGCCCTCGGCGCGGGTGCCGCTGCCGCCCAGGCTCCCTACACGATCAACGTCGTCGACGTGGCCGGGAACCTCGCGCTCACGCAGGAGGCGTTCGAGCTGTACGCGAAGAAGAACCCCGGCAAGGTCGCGAAGTTCGTGTTCACGAAGGCTCCGGCGCCCGAACTCCCCGGCAAGCTCAAGGCGATGCAGGGGGCGGGCCGCAGCGACATCGACATCGTGCTGACCGGCACCGACGTGCTGGCCGCCGGCGTCGAGCAGGGGCTGCTCGTGAAGCTCCTGCCCGATTACGCGGCGAAGTTCCCGAACCTGATGGCGAACTACCAGCCGGCCGCCGCCGAGATGCAGAAGCTCGCGTCCGACCAGGGCATCGCGATCACGTTCATGCCCGCGGGGCCGCTCGTCGAATACAACCCGGCGAAGGTGAAGCAGCCGCCGACGACGCCCGCGGAACTCCTCGCGTGGTGCAAGGCGAATCCGAACCGGTTGATCTACGCGCGTCCGGCGAACTCCGGCCCGGGCCGCACGTTCATCATGGGGCTGCCCTACCTTCTGGGCGACAAGGACCCGAAGGACCCGGTCAACGGCTGGGACAAGACCTGGGCGTACCTCAAGGAACTCAACAACTGCATCGAGTACTACCCGACCGGCACCGGCGCGGTGATGAAGGAGCTGGGGGAAGGCTCGCGCGACATGACGATCACGATGACCGGCTGGGACATCAATCCGCGCGTGCTCGGCATCGTGCCCAAGGACTTCAAGGTCGCCCCGTTCCAGAACATGACCTGGGTGAACGACGCGCACTACATGGTGGTCCCGAAGGGCGTGCCCGCGGACAAGATGGCCGTGGTGCTCGACGTGATCGCGTTCATGCTGACGCCGGAGGCGCAGGCCTACACCTACGACAAGGGCTACTTCTATCCGGGACCGGCGGTGAAGAACGTCCCGCTGTCGATGGCGCCGCAGGCGAGCCAGGACGCCCTCAAGGAGTTCGGCCGTCCCGAATACGAAGGCTGGATCGCGAAGTTCCCGCACACCCAGTCGCTGCCGCCCAAGGCGCAGGTCGAGGCGTTCCGCATCTGGGACCAGCAGGTGGGCGCCAAGACGAAGCAGTAGCCGCGTTCCGGACGGCGGGCGCGGGTCGCCTTCGCGGCCCGGGCCCGACGCCGGAGTGCTTCGCGCCGTTCGGCCGTCGTCAGGGCGCCGGCGGCCGGCGCCACGGGTCGTTTCCCGCGCGGAGACGACGATTGGTGTGTCGCATGTGCCGCCGGCCAAGCCCGCGGGCGCTTGCGACACGTCGGGCCACGCCCGCAGGAGCTGTCGGTCTCGTCCATGAAGCACGATTTCAGCGAATTGAAGCTCGACCGCGTGACGCGCCGCTTCGCCGGCGCGGGCGGCAAGGCGTTCAACGCGCTCGACGAACTCACGCTCACGGTGAAGCGGGGCGAGTTCATCGCGCTGCTCGGGCCGTCGGGCTGCGGCAAGTCGACCGCGCTCAACTGCATCGCGGGCCTGCTCGGACTGTCGGGCGGCAGCATCTGGCTGGACGACCTGCGCCTCGACACGCTGCCGCCGGAGAAGCGCGGCTTCGGCATGGTGTTCCAGAACTACGCGCTCTTTCCGCACATGAGCGTCGAGCGCAACGTCGGCTTCGGCCTGAGGATGCAGGGCGTGCCCGCCGCCGAGATCGCGCCGCGCGTCGACCGGGCGCTGGCGCTCGTCCAGCTCGTCGGCCAGGGCCACAAGCTGCCCGGGCAGCTCTCGGGCGGCCAGCAGCAGCGCGTGGCGATCGCGCGCGCGATCGTGATCGAGCCGCCGCTGATCCTGATGGACGAGCCGCTGTCGAACCTCGACGCGAAGCTCCGCATCGAGACGCGCGCCGAGATTCGGCGCATCCACCGCGAACTCGACCGCGCGACGATCTACGTGACCCACGACCAGGACGAGGCGCTGTCGCTCGCCGACCGCATCGTCGTGATGAAGGACGGCGCGGTGCAGCAGATCGCGCCCCCGCCCGAGGTCTACGCGCAGCCGGCGAATCTCGCCGTCGCGCGTTTCATGGGCTACCGCAACGTCCTCGAACTCGACGTGGCCGGGCAGGAGGGCGGCCGCGTGTCGCTCGCGGGGCCCGGCATCTCGCTCGCCGGGGTCGCGAAGCAGCCGATCGACGGGCGACGCGCCGCGGTGGCGATCCGGCCCGAGGAGTTCGCCGTCGGCGCTCCCGACGGTCCCAACACGATCGCCGGGCGGATCGACAACGTCGAGTACTCGGGACGCGACGCGCTGCTCGACGTCGTCACCGCGTCGGGCGCGGTGCTGCACGTCCGGGGGCCCGTGACCTTCCGGCGCGGTGACGAGGTGCGCGTGCACGTGCCTCCCGAGCGCGTGCTGGTCTACCGTCCGGACTGAGCGGGCGACGATGGCCGCGTCCGCCGACGTCCACGCGCGTCCCGCGTTCGACCGCACGCTGCTGCTGGTCGTGCCGGCGGCGGCGTTCATGCTGCTCCTGTTCGTCTACCCGTTTCTCTACGGCCTCGCGCTGTCGTTCCGGCCGAAGGAGGGCGGTCTCCTCTGGAACTACGTCCACTTCTTCACCACCGACAACCTCTGGCCGACGATCGGGATCACGCTCAAGCTCGCCCTTCCGGCGACGCTCATCAACGTCGGGCTCGCGCTGCCGATCGCGTTCAAGATGCGGGTGAAGACGCGCTACCAGCGCGTGGTGACGACGATCCTGGTCGTGCCGATCACGCTCGGCACCGTGCTGATCGCCGAGGGTATGCTGCTGTACTTCGGCCCGAAGGGCTGGCTGTCGCAGTTCCTGCAGCTCACCCACCTCTACGACGGACCGATCCGGCTCACGCACAACTACTGGGGTGTGCTGATCTCGCTGGTGATCTCGGGGTTTCCGTTCGCCTTCCTCCTGATCCTCTCCTACATCACGGGCATCGACCCGGTCCTCGCGCGCGCCGCGGCGACGCTCGGCGCCGACCCCAAGGCGCAGTTCCGGCACATCTACCTGCCGCTGCTCGCGCCCGGACTCGCGATGTGCTTCTGCCTCGCGTTCGTGCAGGCATTCTCGGTGTTCCCGTCGGCCGTCCTGCTGGGCTCGCCGGCGGGCCCGACCCGGGTGATCTCGATCGCCGCGTACGAGGCGGCGTTCGAGCAGTACGACTACTCGCTCGCCTCCGCGATCGCGATGATCATGGGCTTCGTGCAACTCGTCATCGTCGCCGCGGTGCTGGGACTGCGCAGGGCGTTCTACCGCGGACCGGTGTCGGGAGGCAAGGGATGAACGCCGGCACCCTCGCCGAGCGCGCCTGGCGCGCGCTGCTGCTCGGCCTGATGACGCTCTTCGTCGTCAACATCGGCCTCATGATCGCCGCGGTCGCGACGAGTTCCTTCGCGCGGCGCTGGCTCGGCACGTGGCTGCCCGACGGCTGGACCGCCGGCTGGTACTCGGCGGCCTGGAAGGAGTTCCAGCTCGGCAGCGTCCTCTGGGTCACCGTCGAGGTCGTGCTGGCGGTCGTGTTCCTGTCGCTCGTCATCGGCGTGCCGGCGGCGTACACGCTGGCGCGGCGCGACTTCCCCGGCAAGCGGGCGCTGATGCTGCTGTTCCTGCTGCCGTTGATGGTGCCGCCGATCACCTACGGCATCCCGCTCGCGACCGTGCTCTACCAGGCGCACCTCGGCGGCACGATCTGGGGCGTGATCCTCGCGAACCTCATCCCCGCGGCGCCGTTCGTCATCCTCGTGATGACGCCGTTCGTCGAGCAGATCGACGTCAACCTGGAGAACGCCGCACGGGTGTTCGGTGCCGGGACCGGGCGCATGTTCTGGCACGTGCTGCTTCCGCTGCTCGGCCCGGGCGTGCTGGCCGCGTCGCTCCTGGTGCTGGTGCGCACGATCGCGCTGTTCGAGCTCACGTTCCTCACCGCGGGCGGCGATTCGCAGACGCTGGTCGTCGCGCTCTACTACGCCGTGTTCGCCGCCGGCGTGCGCGCGCCGCAGTCGGTCGATGCGATGGCGATGATCTACATGGCCGTGACGCTCGTGTGGCTGCTGATCGCGCTGCGGTTCGTCAACCCGACGCAGCTCGTGTCTCGCGTGAAGGAGCACCCGCAGCATGCCTGAGGCGGCGCGGCTCTCGCTCGAGACGCTCGCCCGGATTCCGCCGGCGGTCACCCGTCCCCGCTACGATCCGGCGACGCTCTCCGTCGGCATCGTGCACCTCGGCCTCGGAGCGTTCACGCGGGCGCACGCCGCGGTGTACGCCGACGACCTCGCGGGGCGCGACCCGCATTGGGGCATCTGCGGCGTCTCGATGAAGACGCCGCGCGCCATTCAACCGCTCGCGGCCCAGGACGGGCTCTACACGCTGCTGCTCAAGGACCGCGACGGCAGTTCCGCGAGGATCGTCGGATCGGTGCGGGAGACGATGTTCGCGCCCTCCGACCCGCAAGCGCTGGTGCTGCGCATGGCCGATCCGCGCGTACGCGTCGTGACGCTGACGGTGACCGAGAAGGGCTATTGCCACGATCCGGCGACCGGGCGGCTCGACCTCGACCACCCGGACGTCCGCCACGACCTCGCGCACCCGAACGCGCCGGTATCCGCGGTGGGCCTCCTCGTCGCGGCGCTCGATGCCCGGCGGCGCGAGGGCAGCGGGGCGCTGAACATCGTCTGCTGCGACAACCTGCCGCACAACGGCCGCGTCGTCGAAGGACTCGTCGGCGCCTTCGCGCGGACGCGTTCGCCGGAACTCGCGGACTGGATCGCCGCGCATGCCGCATTCCCGTGCACGATGGTCGACCGGATCGTGCCGGCGACGACCGACGCCGATGTCGCCGAGGTCGAGCGGCGGCTGGGCGTACGGGATGCGGCGCCGGTCGTCGCCGAGCCGTTCCTGCAGTGGGTCGTCGAGGACCGCTTCGTCGCGGCGCGGCCCGCGTGGGAGGACGCGGGCGCGGAACTCGTGCGCGACGTCGCGCCGTTCGAGGCGATGAAACTGCGCCTCCTGAACGGCAGCCACTCGACGCTCGCCTACCTCGGCTATCTCGCCGGCCACGCGACGATCGCGCAGGCCGCGAGCGGTCCGGTGCCCGGCCG
>DAOMBL010000265.1:0-5455 GCA_035427325.1 Casimicrobiaceae bacterium | reverse complement strand
GGCGGCGCATCGGCGTCAGGCGGCGGCCGGCGCCGGGGCCGGCGAACCGGCCTTCTGCGCGAGCTGCTGCGCGTAGAGGGCTTCGAAGTTGATCGGCGCGAGATGCACCGGCGGGTACCCCGCGTTCATCACCGAAGTCGCGATCTGCTGCCGCGCGTAGGGGAAGAGCATCGCGGGACAGTGCATCGCGAGGATCGGCTGCAGCGTTTCGGGCGACGCGCCACGCACCGAGAAGATCCCGGCCTGCGCGACCTCGACCAGGAACACGGTGCGGTCGGCGGAGGTCGCGGTGACCGTGATCGTCATCACGCATTCGTAGATGTCCGGCTCGATCTGCTCGGCGCGGGTCCGAAGGCCGATCTCGACCGCAGGAGCCTCGGTCGCGCGGAACATCTGCGGCGAGCCCGGGTTCTCGAGCGAGAGATCCTTGACGTAGATCCTCTCGACCGTGACCTTCACGGCGTTGGACGAAATCAGCGATTCGGTCATGGCGGTGCCTGCAGGCGATCGGGTCGGGAAACCCGTCATTATACCCGACCGCGGTCCGCGGGACCGGCCCGGGTCAGGGAGCCGAGAGCAGCGGCTCGAGTCCGCCCGACCGGTCGAGGGCGACCAGATCGTCGAACCCGCCGACGTGGACAGGGCCGATGAAGATCTGCGGGACCGTCCGGCGGCCGGTGCGCTCCATCATCTCGGCGCGGCGCGCGGGATCGAGGTCGATGCGCACCTTCTCGATCGCGGTGACGCCCTTCGAGGCGAGGAACTGCTCGGCCCGCGTGCAGTACGGGCACGCTCCGGTCGAGTACATCGTGATCGACGCCATCGTCACTTCTCCACGGGCAACCCCGCGCCGCGCCAGGCGGCGAGCCCGCCGGTCAGGTGGTACACGTCCTTGAACCCGGCCTTCGCGAGCGCGTTGCCGGCCGCGCGGCTGCGCTGCCCGCGCGCGCAATAGGTCACGACCGGGCGCGAGGTGTGCTTCGCGATCTCGCCGACCCGCCTGTCGAGTTCCGACAGCGGGATGTGCACCGCCGAGGGCAGCTTGCCGTCGGCGAGTTCCTTCGCCTCGCGCACGTCCAGGACGAGCGCGTCGCGGTTGATGAGCTGCGTCGCGCCGTGCGTGCCGACGTCCTTCACCGCCGAAAAGCGGCGCCCGATCATCGGCCAGACGAGCATCGTGCCCGAGACGACGGCTGCGACCGCGTAGACCCAGTTCTGGTCCCGGGCGAGGAACTCGATCGGTGTCATGTTCGATTCGCGCCGCCCGCGACCGGGCCGCGCATGCTCCAAAGGTAGAATGATAATCCAGCGGCCACACCGCTTTCCCCGACGCCCCGCCGATGGCCGCCGACACCCCGTCCTTCCCGCTCCCCGCCGGCGCCACGCCGCGCCCGGTCGTCCTCCTGATCCTCGACGGTTTCGGCGAGCGTCCCGACGCCCCGGACAATGCGATCACCCGTGCGCGGACGCCGCGCTGGCGTGCGCTGCGCGAGCACTACGCGCACGGCACGATCGACGCCTCCGAGATGCACGTGGGACTCCCCGACGGGCAGATGGGCAATTCCGAGGTCGGCCACCTCAACATCGGGGCGGGACGCGTCGTCTACCAGGACCTGACGCGCATCGACCATGCGATCGCGACCGGAGAATTCGCCGCGAACCCGGTGCTGAACGGCGCGCTCGCGAAGGCGCGCGCGGGCGGCGGCGCCGTGCACGTGATGGGACTCCTGTCGCCGGGGGGCGTGCACAGCCACGAGAAGCACCTCGCCGCGATGGTCGCGATGGCGTCGGCCGCCGGCGTGGGGCGGGTGCTCGTCCACGCGTTCCTCGACGGGCGCGACACGCCGCCGAAGAGCGCGGCCGCGTCGATCGCGTACATGGACGGGGTCTGCCGAACGCATCCGGGCGCGCGCATCGCGACCGTCACCGGGCGCTACTACGCGATGGACCGCGACAGGCGGTGGGAGCGCGTGAAGCCTGCGTACGACGCCCTGGTCGACGGCCGCGCGCCGTTCGAGGCGCCTTCCGCCGCCGCGGCGCTCGAGGCGGCCTACGCGCGGGGCGAGACCGACGAATTCGTGCAGGCGACGACCATCGTCCCCCCGGGCGACCGCGCCGCGAGGATCGACGACGGCGACGTCGTGGTGTTCATGAACTTCCGCGCCGATCGCGCACGGGAAATCACGCGCGCGCTCACCGACCCGGCATTCGACGGCTTCGCGCGCGTTCGCGTACCCTCGCTCGCGGCGTACGTGTGTCTCACCCGCTACGGCGAGGAGTTCGCCGCGCTGCCGGTCGCGTTCGAACCCCAGAGCGTCGACAACGGCTTCGGCGCGTGGCTCGCGAAGCACGGCAGGACCCAGCTCCGCATCGCGGAAACCGAGAAGTACGCGCACGTGACCTATTTCTTCAACGGAGGCGTCGAGGCGGTCTATCCGGGCGAGGAGCGCATTCTCGTGCCGTCCCCGAAGGTCGCGACCTACGATCTCGCGCCGGAGATGAGCGCGGTCGAGGTGACCGACCGGCTCGTCGAGGCGATCGACAGCGGCCGGTTCGACGCCATCGTCTGCAACTACGCGAACGGCGACATGGTCGGCCACACCGGCCGGTTCGACGCCGCCGTCAAGGCCGTGGAGACGCTCGACGCGTGCATCGGCCGGGTCGTGGACGCCACGGCGCGCGCCGGCGGCGAGGTGCTCATCACCGCCGACCACGGCAACTGCGAAATGATGCACGACGCGTCGACCGGCCAGCCGCCCACGGCGCATACACTCGACGTGGTCCCGTTCGTCCACGTCGGGCGGCCCGCGTCGGTCGTCCCGGGGGGCGCGCTGAAGGACATCGCGCCGACGATGCTCGCGCTCATGCGGCTGCCCAAGCCGCCGGAGATGACGGGGCGGCCCCTGGTCGCGCCCGCCTGAACCGCAACCCGGCGGCATCTCGCGTCGCAAGATCGGATCGGCGCGCCTGCCCAGGTCGGCGGCTCGCGCCACCGTTGGTAAGCGTGCGCTCACTGTCGTACCTGGCTTTGTCCAGGGCCGAGACGTCCCAGCGTCCCTCGATACCCGACCAACATCGAGGCCCACCACAGCGCCCCCGGTCCGGCCCCGCCACGGCTCGTTGGCCGGTCCTGCGGGCGGCGGGCAGCCGCGCGGCGCGATTCTGCCGACCGACGGGGGAACTCCCGGGCCCCTCGACCCCACCAACCGTGGCATCCGGACGCGTCGATGTCGTGCGTTCGGGGCGGTCCAACGGCCCGCGGATCCGGCGGTACCGGGCGTATACTTTGCTTGCAGGTGCAGCGCGTTCGCGTGCGGCTCCTGCGACTCAGGGCGGGCGTCGCGGCGCGGCGCAAATCGAGGAATGCGATGACCAACGGCTGGAAGAAGGCGGGACTGATCGGGATCGGCACCGTGCTCGGCGCGCTGCTGACGCTCAATTTCTCCGCCATCGCGCAACGCGAGTCGAGGCTGCCGATCCCCTACGAGGACCTGCAGCTCCTGTCCGCGGTCTTCGGCAAGATCAAGAGCGACTACGTCGAGCCGGTCTCCGACGAGAAGCTCATCCGCGAGGCCATCAACGGGATGGTTCACGGGCTCGACCCGCACTCCGACTTCCTCGACGCGGAGGCGTTCAAGGAGCTGCAGGTCAGCACGCAGGGCAAGTTCGGCGGGCTGGGGATCGAGGTCGGCATCGAAGACGGCGTCGTGCGCGTCGTCTCGCCGATCGAGGACACGCCCGCCTACCGCGCGGGCATCCGCTCGGGCGACCTGATCGTCAAGATCGACGAGACCGCCACGCGCGGCATGCCGCTCAACAAGGCGGTCGAACTGATGCGCGGCAAGCCCGGCACGCCGATCACCCTCACGGTCGTGCGCAAGGACACCGACGGCCTGCTCACCTTCCCGCTGGTCCGCGAGGAGATCAACGTCAAGAGCGTCCGCGCGAAGATGCTCGAGCCCGGCTACGGCTACGTGCGCATCCGCAACTTCCAGGAGCGGACCGGCGAGGACCTCGCGAAGGCCCTGCGCGAGTTCTACAAGCAGGGGGACCTGAAGGGCCTCGTGCTCGATGTCCGCTCCGACCCGGGCGGCCTGCTCAACCAGGCGGTCGCGGTATCCGCGGCGTTCCTGCCGAAGGACGCGCTGGTCGTCTACACCGACGGCCGCACGCCGGACGCGCGCATGCGCCTCACCGCGAGCCGCGACAACTACCAGCGTCGCGGCGAAGACTGGCTGCGCGACCTGCCCGCCGCCGTCAAGAAGGTCCCGATGGTCGTGCTCGTCGACAGCGGCACGGCCTCGGCGTCCGAGATCGTCGCGGGCGCGCTGCAGGACCACAAGCGCGCGATCGTGATGGGCGCGCAGACCTTCGGCAAGGGCTCGGTGCAGACGATCCTGCCGATCGGCGCGAACGCGGGACTGAAGCTCACCACGGCGCGCTACTACACGCCGTCGGGACGATCGATCCAGGCGAAGGGCATCGAGCCGGACATCGCGATCGACGACGGCCGCGATACCGGCAATCGCATCCGCGAGGCGAACCTCGAGCACCATCTCGAAACGCGCGGAGGGGCCGCAGGCACCACCGGAACCTCGCCGAGCGGGGCGAACGCGCCGGCATCGACGACGCCGGCGCCGGTCAAGCCCGCAGCGAAGCCCGCGGTTTCCGCGCCGCCGCTGCCGCGCTTCGAATTCGGCTCCGGCGACGATTTCCAGCTCAAGCAGGCGATGAACCACCTGAAGGGCGAGCCCATCGTTGCATCGATCCGCTCGGTCGCCGCGGCGAACTCGGTGCCCGCTACCGTGGCGCCCGCGAAATAGCGCCGGCCACGAATCCTGCGCCGAAGGAACGCCCGGCCCGCGCCGGGCGTTTTCTCATGGGCGCCCCTCCGTGCCTCGCGCGGACCGCGCGCGTACCATGGGGTCCCATGGACGACGCCCAGCTCCTCCGCTACAGCCGCCACCTGCTGCTGAACGAACTCGGCCCGGACGCGCAGGCGCGTTTCGCGGCGTCGCGGGCGCTCGTCGTCGGCGTCGGTGGCCTCGGGAATCCGGCCCTGCAGTTCCTCGCGAGCGCAGGGGTCGGGCGCCTGACGCTGGTCGACGCCGACCGGGTCGATCTCACCAACCTGCAGCGCCAGATCCTGTTCGCGATGGACGACGTGGGCGCGGCCAAGGTCGATGCCGCGGCACGCCGTCTCACGGCGATCAACCCGGGGCCGGAGTACGTGCGCGTCGCCGAACGGGTCGGCCCCGGGGAACTCCGGGCGCGGGTCGCGGATGCCGACGTCGTGCTCGACTGCACCGACAACTTCGCGTCGCTGCACGCCATCACCCTCGCGTGCGTCGATGCCCGCGTGCCGCCTGCCTCGGGCGCCGCGATCCGTTTCTACGGACAGGTGGCCGTCTTCGCCCTCCGCGATCCCGCTGCGCCCTGCTACCACTGCCTGTTC
>DAOMBL010000264.1:0-5470 GCA_035427325.1 Casimicrobiaceae bacterium | reverse complement strand
GACGAGACGGGCACGCCGATGCGCTTCTCGAACGCGCAGCACTGGCTGGTGGCCCCGGCGGGGCGCATCGAAGATGTCGTGAACGACTTCGCCCAATGGCGGCCCGCGGTCGACGCGAACGGTCGAGTCGCTGTCGGCATGGCCGACGTTCGGACGTCGATCGAGCACGAGGTCTCGGCGTTTCTTCGGTCATACGCGGGCCAATATTGCCTGGCGAAGGACGGGTATCGGGACCTTGCGCAGATTCCGACACGACTCGTGCCTTGGCCCGACTTCTGTGGATCGCTCGCGCGCGTAGCTTCCAAGGGCGGCCGTCGCGACCTTGCTCGCGAGGCGGATCGCCTCCTGCAACTGTCGACCGGGAGGGCACCGCTCAGGCTGAAAGCCTGAAGGCGCTCAGGGCGATTGGACACGCAGGGCGCCGTTGGTTCACGACGCCCGATGGCTGATGAGCCTGCGCGATGTTCGGAGAACCGAGCGCGCTGAATCGGCCACGACTATTGCTTCACCGCTCCCGAGGTCAGCCCCGACACGAGGAACGGCTCGAGGACGAGGAACAGGACGAACATCGGCAGCAGCGACACCACCCCCGCCGCCATCAGCGCCGGCCAGTCGACGAGGTATTCGCCGACGAAGCTCTGCAGCCCCACGGTGACGACCCAGTTCGCGGGCTGGGTGACGAGCGTCCGCGCGAAGACGAATTCGCTCCACGCGACGATCGCGAGGTAGATCCCGCAGGCCGCGAGTCCGGGCCTGGCGAGCGGCAGGATCACGTGCCACAGCGCTTGCACCGGCGAGCAGCCGTCGATCGTGGCGGCCTCCTCGAGTTCGCGCGGAAGGGTGTCGAAGAAGCCCTTCATCATCCAGGTCGCGAAGGGGACGCCGACCGCGACGTTCGCGAGCATGAGGCCGAACAGGCTGTCGATCAGGTGGACCGTCGTGAACATGACGAAGAACGGGATGACGATCAGGCTGCCGGGCAGCATCTTCGACAGCAGCAGCGCGCCGCCCGCCACGCGCTGCGCGGGCGAGCGGAAGCGCGAGAGCGAGTAGCCGGCGAGCGTCGAGATGAAGAGGCTGATCGTCACCGAGCCGACGACGACGATGGTGCTGTTCAAGAGCCACGTGAACACGGGCCGGCGGCGGAAGACCTCGGCGTAGGCCGCGAACGACATCGCATCGGGCGGCGGCAGGAGCGGAGGGCTGCGCGAGAGCACGAGCGACGAAGGCAGCACGCTCGTCACGAACATCCAGTAGACGGGGAACAGGACGACGGCGACGATCGCCGCCGCGAGCGCGAAGAGACCCCAGCGCTGCCAGCGCTCGCGGCTCACCGGAACTCGTCCTTCACGTGCCGCATCGCGACGAGCACGACGATCGCGGCGGTCGCGAGCATGAGCACGCCGATCGCGGCGGCGGTGCCGAAACGGAAGCTCGCGAACGCTTCGCGGTAGACCAGGATTCCCAGCGTCTCGGTCGCGCCGGCGGGACCGCCGCCGGTCGACGCGTAGATGATGTCGAACTCGCGGAACGTCCACAGGGCGTTGAGCAGCACCGCGAGCATCGCGGGGCGCTTGATGCCGGGCCAGGTGACGTAGCGGAACTGCTGGAACCGCGTCGCGCCGTCGACGCGCGCGGCTTCGTAGAGCGAGTCGGGGATCGCCTGCAGCGCGGCGAGGATCGTGATCGCGAAGAACGGGAAGCTCTTCCACACGGTCGGGACGATGACCGCCAGCATCGCGGTGTCGGCGTCGACGAACCAGGCGAGGTCGGTCGAGAGGAGGCCCGTGCGGCGCAGGAGCGCGTTCACGACGCCGAACGATGCGTCGAGCATCCACAGGAACGTGATGCTCACGATGACGCCGGGGACGGCCCAGGGAAGCAGCAGCAGGCTGCGCAGCCAGCGGCGCGCGGGGAAGGCGCGGTTGAACAGCAGCGCGACGAGCAATCCGAACAGGAACGCGGGCGCGAGCGTGCCCACCGTGTAGATCCCCGAGTTCAGGAACGCCGCCCAGGTCGTCGACTGGTGCAGCACGCGGTCGAAATTGCCCCAGCCGAGCGGCTGGTTCATGAGCTGGTCGAGGGCGAGCGCGCGGCCGGGCCGCAGGCTCATCTGGACGACGACGTAGATCGGCCAGGCGATGAGCGCCGCGACCGCGACGAAGGCGGGCGCGAGGAGCGCCCACGCGAGGCGGCGTTCGGCGGATTTCAGCGAGCGGGCGGCCATGGGGTCGGAGTCGCGATTCTGCGATGGATTCCGGGTTGCCGGGGCGGGAGGGCGGCCAGCAGGGGTAGCGGGTCGTGTGCGGTCATCGGGTCGGCGGAGATCGTCGGCCTGAAGGCCGACCCACCACGACCTCCTGTGGGTCGGGCTTCAGCCCGACGGTTTGGGCTTCAGCCCGACGGGTTTCGCGCGAGTGGGCGGAAGAGGCGTCGGCCTGAAGGCCGATCCACGGCTGCGGCCCGTCGGCCTGAAGGCCGACCCACAGCCGCGAGGCGTCGGCCTGAAGGCCGACCCACAGATGCGATCTGTCGGCCTGAAGGCCGGCCTACCGCAACGGCACCTGCCGCTCCAGTTCCGCCTGCAGGTCCGCGAGCGCCTTCGCGGTCGGCTCCGGCGTCGAGATCATCCTCATCGCGGCCTTGGTGACCAGGGTCGCGAAATCGTTGTAGTTCGCGCGCACGGCCTGCACTTCGGGGAAGAGGTTGTGCGCCTTGGCGGCCTCCCGGTTGATGACCTCGAGCTCGGGCCGCGCGGCGATGTCGGCGGCGGTCAGCACGCCCTTGCGCGGCGCGGGCGAGCCGGTGAGCGCGTATCGGTGCTGCCACTCGGGCGAGGCCGCCATCACGATGAAGTTCCACGCGGCCTCCTTCTTCTTCGCGTCGGTCTTCACCGCGAGGTGCAGGCTGTTGCTCGCGCCGCCCGGCGTCACCGGGAACGGTAGGCCGGCGATGCGCAGGTTCGGGCGGTTCTCGGCGGTCGCCTTCTGGAGCGCGCCCCAGACCCACGGACCGTCGCGCAGGAACGCCACCTTGCCGTCGATGAAGAGCTGGCGCGCGGTCGCGGAGTTCGTGCCCTTCGGCGCGTAGCCGACCGACGCTCGCCACTGGTCGACCGCCTTCACGACCGCGGGATCGGTGAAGTTGTACTTGCCGCCCTTGAGCCAGTCGGCGCCCGAGCCGATCACCCAGCTCGCCATCTCGACGACCATGTTCGGATGCTCGGCGGTGATCGTCGCGAGGCCGAACTGGCCCTTGCCCGCGTCGGTCGTCGCCTTCATCGCGGCGAGCCACTCGTCCGGCGTCTTCGGAACGGCGAGCTTCGCGTCCTTGAGCTTCTGCTCGTTGTAGAACAGCATGCCGCCGTAGCCCATCAACAGAACGCCCTGCGTCTTCCCGTTCCACTGCATCTCGGATTGCAGCGGCGGCCAGTTCGCCGGGATGTCGGTCGCCTTCAGGCGGTCGTCGAGCGGCTCGAGCCAGCCCTGGTCGGCGAAGCTCGCGAAGTTGCGCGACGGCAGGTGCACGATGTCGGGCGGCGTGCCCGCAGCGAAGCGCACCGTCATCTGCTTCACGTACTGCGCGAACGGAATCTGGACGATGTTCACCTTCACGTCCGGATACTTCTTCTCGTAGGCGGCGATCAGGTCCTTCCACCAGGTCGACACGCCCGGCTCCTCGGCCTGCCAGGTCGGGAACTCGAGCGCGGTCTGCCCGTGCGCGAGCGGCGCCAGCATCGTGGCGGCCGCGATCGCGAGGGCGCGCAGCGTGTGCTTGATCATCGTTTCCTCCGTCGTCGTTCTCGGGGGCCGGTTCGCGGGCCGGGTGGCGTCTCCGGCTCGCACGCCGACCCGATGGGTCGCATCGATCAGGGGGTCGCGGGGAGCGGCATCAGGTCGCCCAGCTCGGCGAGCATCGCGTCGAGTTCGCGGAGATCGCCTTCGTCGAGCCTCGGGCCCGCCGCGCGCACGTGCGTCGAACGGATCACGCCGCGACGCTTCAGCACTTCCTTCGTCATCGCCATCCGGAACACCGCCTGGAAATTGAGCAGCGGCAGCATCCGGTCGAACCACCGCCGCACGCCCTTCGCGTCGCCGGCGCGATGCGCCGCGAACTGCTTCACGTGCAGGTCGGCCAGCTCGCACGCCGGCATCGTGCCGCAGGCGCCGCGCGCGAGCTCGTCGGTGATGTACCGCCCGCCCGCGCCACCGAACACGCCGCGCAGGCCCTTGGGCGCGAGCGCGACGAGTCTCGTGATGCGCTGGCCGCAGGGCAGCGTCTCCTCCTTGACGTACGCGACGCCGGGCACTTCGCCGACGATCGCCGCGGCGCGCTCGGGCGCGAGACCGCAGCCCGCGGGCGGCGGCGCGTTCTGCAGGATGATCGGCACGCCGGCCGCCGCGATGCGCCGGTAGTAGTCGATCTGCGCGTCGGGCGCGTCCTTGAGCGCCGGCGGCAGCATCGCCATCACCGCGGCCGCACCCGCCGACTTCGCGTGCAATGCGAGCGATGCGGAGGTCGCGGCGTCTGCCGAGGACACGCCAACCACGTAGGGAACGCGTCCGGCGTTCGCCTTCGCGACCGCTTCGACGAGCGAGCGGCGCTCGTCCTCCTCGAGCGTCTCGAACTCGCTCGCCACGCCCGGGAAGACGATGCCGTCGGCGCCCGCGCGGACGATCCAGTCGACGAGGCGCGCGAGGTCGCCCATGTCCGGCGCGCCGTCCGGGCGGAACGGGGTGGCGACGATCGGATAGACGCCCTCGAGGCGCGGGGTCGTCATTGCGGTGGCTCCGCGATTCCCATATTATGGGAGCATTAGTCCATAATCTGGGATCAGTCTCCCCCGATGGCCGCCTCCCGTCAAGCCGCCGCCGAGACCGCCATCCCGGGCGCCGCGGCGCTCGAGAAGGCGTTCGCCCTGGTCGACCGGATCGCCGCGGCCGGCACGCCGCCGACCGCCGCCGAGCTCGGCGCCGCGACCGGGCTGCCCCGCTCGACGCTGTTCCGGCTGCTCGCGGCGCTCGAAGGGCGCGGCTACGTCCGTCGCGACGAGCGTGGCCGCGGTTGGCGGCTCGGCTACCGGCTGTTCGAGCTCGCGCAGGCGGCGTGGTCCGAGTTCGACCTGCGCGATGCCGCCCTCGACGAGCTCGCGCGACTTCCCGGGGCCACCGGCGAGACGACGCTGCTCGCGGTGCTCGACGGCGCCGACTGCCTGATCGTCGGCGGCGTGGACGGCACGCAGGCGATCCGCCATGCGTCGGAGTCGGGACAGCGCACGCGATGGGCGGACAGCGCGGCCGGACTGGCGCTCGTCGCCTTCGCCGAGTCGAGCGTGCGCGAGGCGTTGCTGGCGGCGTCGACGGAGAGCGTCGGGCGCGTGCCCGACCCGCAGGCGCTGCGCGCGGCGATCGAGCTCGCGCGCGGGCGCGGCTACGCGGTGCTGACCGGCGACGCGCAGGGCGTCGCGGAG
>DAOMBL010000263.1:0-5475 GCA_035427325.1 Casimicrobiaceae bacterium | reverse complement strand
TGCGAACGCGTCGCGCACGATCGCGCGCCCGACGACGACGACGGTGCAGCAGCCCACCGCCTGGGCGAAGCGCGCGGCGACGAGCACCGTCATGTCCGGACTCGCCGCGCAGGCGAGGCTCGCCGCGACGAAGAGGGAGAGCGCGCCGATCAGCAGCGGCCGGCGTCCATAGCGGTCGGTCATCGGGCCGGCCACGAGCTGCATCGCGCCGAAGCCGCCCATGAACAGCGACAGCGTGAGCTGCACCGTCGCGGCGGATGCGTCGAAGCGCGCCGCGAGGCCGGGCAGCGACGCGAGGTAGAGGTCGGTCGAGACCGGCTGCAGCGTCAGGAAGAGGCCGACGAGGACGGTGATCCCCGCCTCGCCGAGCCCTGCGCGGCGCCGCGTCGCCGAACTCATCGGACGCGGCCCGCGAGGTTCGCGCGGGCGCGCTCCTGCCACGCGAGCGCGATTCCCGACGCGACGATCACGGCCATGCCGGCGAACGACCAGCCGTCGGGGAACTGGTCGAACACCAGGTAGCCGTAGAGCGTCGCCCAGACGATCTGCACGTAGCCGAACGGCGCGAGCAGCGACGCTGGCGCGCGCAGGAAGGCGCGCGTGAGCAGCGCGTGCCCGACGCCGGCGAAGACACCGAGCAGCACGAACAGGCCCGCGTTGCGCCACGACCACGCCGAAGGTATCGCGGCGAACGGCAGCAGCGGCGCGAGCACCACCGTCCCGACGAGCGCGCTGTAGAAGAGCGTCGTGTACGGGCTGTCGCCCGGAAGCCTGCGGGTCAGCATCGCGTAGAGCGCGTTGCAGGTCGCGGAGACGAACAGGAGCAACGCCGCCGGATGGAGCACGGCGGATCCCGGCCGCAACAGCAGCAGCACGCCGGCGAAGCCCGCGAGCGCCGCGGCGACCCGCGCGCGTCCGGGACGCTCGCCCAGGACCCACGGCGAGAGCAGCACGAAGACGACCGGCGCGAGCGACGAGATCGCCGACCCTTCGGCGAGCGGCAGGTAGCGCAGCGCGCCGAAGAACGACAGCGTGGCGGCGAGCAGCATCGACGAGCGCAGGAGCTGCATGCGCAGGTTCCGGGGGCGCCAGAATCCCGCGCCGACGCGCAGGCGCGCATAGGGGGTGACCGCGGCCATCTGGCCGGCGTAGCGCGCCCAGACGACGACGAGCAGCGCGTGCTCGCGCACCAGGAACTTGGCGATCGTGTCGAGCGTGGTGAAGCAGAGCCCCGCCCCGAGGAACAGGGGCAGGGCCCGGCGCAGCACGTGGTCGGAGGACGACAGGCGGCGATCCCGCGGGCCGGGCTTCAGGTCGACGACGTGCGAAGCGAAAGACGTCGGGCCGAAGCCCGACCCGCAGGGTTCACGCGGCCTTGGACACGAGTTCCCGCAGCACGAACGGCAGGATGCCGCCGTGGGCGAAGTAGTCGACTTCGATCGGCGTGTCGATCCGGCACAGGAGCTTCACCTCCTTCTTCGTGCCGTCCGGCCGGTGGATCACGAGCGTCACGTCCTGCTGCGGGCGCAGGCCCGACAGGCCGGTGACGTCGACGCTCTCCGCCCCGGTGATGCCGAGCGAGGCCGCGTCGTCGCCGGCCTTGAACTGCAGCGGCAGCACGCCCATGCCGACCAGGTTGCTGCGGTGGATGCGCTCGAAGCTCTTCGCGACGACCGCCTTGACGCCGAGGAGCTGCGTGCCCTTCGCCGCCCAGTCGCGCGAACTGCCGGTGCCGTACTCCTCGCCGCCGAACACGATCGTCGGCGTGCCCGCCGCGATGTACTTCATCGCGGCGTCGTAGATCGGCATCTTCGCGCCGCCCGGCTGGAACAGCGTGACACCGCCTTCCTCGCGCGTCCCGTCGGCCTTCGGCGGCAGCATCAGGTTCTTGATGCGGACGTTGGCGAAGGTGCCGCGCATCATCACCTCGTGGTTGCCGCGCCGCGCGCCGTAGCTGTTGAAGTCGGGCACCGACACGTCGTGCTCCTGCAGGTAGAGCCCGGCCGGCGAGGTCGCCTTGATCGAGCCGGCAGGCGAGATGTGATCGGTCGTCACCGAGTCGCCGAAGATGCCGAGCGCTCGGGCGCCGCGGATCGCGTCGGCGCCGTGCGCCGGCGGCTTCACCGTGAAGCCTTCGAAGAACGGCGGTTTCGCGATGTAGGTCGAACCCGGCCAGTCGTAGACCTGGCCGGTCGCGCCCGACACCTGCTTCCACAGCGGGTTCGCGTTCGCGAGGTCGCCGTAGAGCCGGCGGAACGCCACCGGGTCGCGGGCGTAGGGCATCACGGCGGCGATCTCGTGCGACGACGGCCAGATGTCCTTGAGCATGACCGGCTTGCCGTCGCTGCCGGTGCCGAGCGGTTCGTGCGCGAGGTCCTTCAGCACGGTCCCGGCGATCGCGTAGGCGACGACGAGCGGCGGCGAGGCGAGGAAGTTCGCCTTGAGGTTCGGGTGGATGCGCGCCTCGAAGTTGCGGTTGCCCGAGAGCACCGCGGCGCACACGAGATCGTTCGCGACGATCGCCTCGTTGAACGAGGGCCGGAGATCGCCCGCGTTGCCGATGCAGGTCGTGCAGCCGTACGCGGCGACGTCGAAGCCGAGCTTGGCGAGGTAGGGGAGGAGCCCGGCCTTCGTCAGGTACTCGGTGACCGCCCGCGATCCCGGCGCGAGCGAGGTCTTGATGTGCGGCTTGACCGCGAGGCCCTTCTCGACCGCCTTCTTCGCCAGGAGTCCCGCGGCGAGCAGGACGCCCGGGTTCGACGTGTTGGTGCACGAGGTGATCGCGGCGATCAGCACGTCGCCATGGCCGAGGTCGACGCCGTCGCTCGTCTTCACGCGCCGCGAGAGCTCAGCAGCCGGCTTGGCGAAGCCGTTCTCGGCGACCGGCTTCGCGAACAGCGACGCGAAGGTCGACTTGAGCGCGGGCATCTCGATGCGGTCCTGCGGGCGCTTGGGACCCGCGAGCGACGGCTTGATGGTGGCGAGGTCGAGCGTGACCACCTTCGAGTAGTCGATGTCGCCGGCCTTCGGAACGCCCCACAGGCCCTGCGCCTTGAAGTACGACTCGAAGCGGTCGATCTCGGCGTCGGTGCGCCCGGTCGCGCGCAGGTAGTCGACGGTGGCCGAGTCGACCGGGAAGAAGCCCATCGTCGCGCCGTACTCGGGCGCCATGTTGCCGAGCGTCGCGCGGTCGGGGACGGAGAGGGAGGCCGTGCCCTCGCCGAAGAACTCGACGAACTTGCCGACGACCTTTTCCTTGCGCAGCAACTCGGTGACCGTCAGCACGAGGTCGGTCGCGGTGATGCCCTCGCCGAGCTTGCCCTTGAGTTCGACGCCGACGACGTCGGGCGTCAGGAAGTAGACCGGCTGGCCCAGCATGCCGGCCTCCGCCTCGATGCCGCCCACGCCCCAGCCGACCACGCCGATGCCGTTGATCATCGTGGTGTGGCTGTCGGTGCCGACCAGCGTGTCCGGATAGGTGACGCCGTCCTTCACGTGCACGCCGCGGGCGAGGTACTCGAGGTTGACCTGGTGGACGATGCCGATGCCCGGCGGCACGACCTTGAAGGTGTCGAACGCCTGCATCCCCCACTTCATGAACTGGTAGCGCTCGGCGTTGCGGGAGAATTCGAGCTTCATGTTGAGGTCGAGCGCGTCCCGGCTGCCGTAGTGGTCGATCATCACCGAGTGGTCGACGACGAGGTCGACCGGGACGAGCGGCTCGATGGCCTTGGGATTGCGGCCGAGGTCGCGCGCGACGTTGCGCATCGCGGCGAGGTCGGCGAGCAGCGGGACGCCGGTGAAGTCCTGCAGCACGACGCGGGCGACGACGAACGGGATCTCGTCGACGCGCTCGGCCGAGGGCTTCCAGTTCGCGAGCTGCCGCACGTGCTCCTCGGTGACCTTCACGCCGTCGCAGTTGCGGAGCACGCTCTCGAGCACGAGGCGGATCGACACGGGCAGGCGCGAGATCTTGGCGACGCCGGCGGCCTCGAGCGCGGGCAGCGAGTAGAGCGTGCCGGTGCCACCGGCGGCGAGCGGGAACGCCTTGCGGGCGTGGAACGGGTCGGGCAGGGACATGGTCGGGTTTCCGTTGGGCGCCACCGCGCTACTTCGCCGGTGCCGGCGCGAGGTTGTGGAGGTTGATCGTCTGGCCGTCGGGCGTCGTGATGTCGCCCGGCTTCTGGCCGGGTTTGCAGGGGCCCACGTGCCGGGCCCGGACCGTGGTCGTCGCTTCCCGGACACCCATGAGCGGGGGATCGTAGGTCGACGAGCCTTCGATGGTGTAGGCGCTGTCGCCCGACATCGTCATCGTCGAGCGGGCCACCATGCGGGAATCGCCGAGCTTGCAGACCGCTTCGCTGACGTAGCGGTTCCCGGTGTGGCGGACGTCGAACTTGCTGCACATGCCGTCCATCACCCCCTGCGAGTGGCGGTACATGGCCCGCGCGGTCGCGTCGTCGATGCACATCGTCGTGACCGTCGGCGGGTCTTCCGCCTTCTGGATCGAGCTGCGCGAACGCATCTCCCAGAGGCCGGGCTTGAGCTTCGGGTAGTCCTGCGCGAGGGCGTGACCGGGCAGCAGCATCGCGCCGGCGAGGACGACGGCCGGTCGAAGGGTCACGGGCGGACCATCAGGTCGACGTACTCGTGCACCGGCATCGCCTCGAGCTTCTTCTGGTCGAGGCTCGCATCGAGGATCGCTGCGATCTGCTTCGCCGGGAACACGCGGGCGAGGTTCAGCCTGAACTTGTCGACGAGGAGCGGGATGCCGTCCTTGCGCCGGCGCTTGTGGCCGATCGGATACTCGACGACGACTTCCTTCAGCTTCCTGCCGTCCTTCAGTTCGACGGTGAGCGCGTTCGCGATCGAGCGCTTGTCCGGGTCGTGGTAGTCCTGGGTGAAACCGGGATCCTCGACGCAGACGATCTTCTCTCGCAGCGCGTCGATGCGGGGGTCGGCGGCGACGCGGTCCTCGTAGTCGGCGGCGGTGAGGCGACCGAAGATGAGGGGGACGGCGACCATGTACTGGATGCAGTGGTCGCGATCGGCGGGATTGTCGAGCGGACCCTTCTTGTCGATGATCCGGATGCAGGCTTCGTGCGTGCGGATCGTGATCCTCTTCACGTCCGCTGCGCTCAGTCCGAGCTTCGCGAGTTCGCCGTGGAGCGCCATCGCGGCCTCGACGGCGGTCTGCGAGTGGAATTCCGCCGGGTAGCTGATCTTGAACAGCACGTTCTCCATGACGTAGCTCCCGTAGGGGCGCTGGAACCGGAACGGCTGCCCCTTGAACGAGACGTCGTAGAAGCCCCAGGTCTTCGCGGTCAGCACCGACGGGTAGCCCATCTCGCCGGTCTTCGCGATGAGCGCGAGCCGCACGGCGCGCGAGGTCGCGTCGCCTGCCGCACAGCTCTTGCGCGAACCGGTGTTCGGCGCGTGCCGGTAGGTGCGCAGCGCCTGGCCATCGACGAACGC